>CBDUMB010000198.1:0-6322 GCA_965368205.1 uncultured Pseudomonadaceae bacterium
GGGCGATGGTGCTGTGCACCGATGACAAAGAGTACGGCCGTAACCTCTTCCGTGCAGCGTTTGGTCCTTATTATGCAACGCCGGTCTACAACAAGTTCCTGGCTTGGGCGGGTTATTCAGATGCAGCCAATACCATTACCGAAGGTTGGGCAGCCAAAGACCGAGCCAAAACCAGTGGTGCGCTGACCGACGAAATGATTGATGAGATCGGCATTATCGGTAACGAAGACGAAATCCGTGCGCGTATTCAGGAAGACGCCGATGGTGGGGTGCACACTCACATTATCGCGCCTCTGGCAGGTAACCGCGATGATCTTGAGCGCACGTTCAATGCGTTTACGGCTGACAAGTTTGCGTTTAAGTAGGGAGCAGGGCCATGGGATACAGCAAAATACTGGTGGATGATCCGCTGCCACATGTGCATCGGATTACCTTGAATCGGCCGGAAAAGCGGAATCCCCTGTCCAATGAGTTGCGCGCGGAATTATTCGACGCGCTGGAGACCGCGGATCGCAATCCGGATGTGCGGGTCACCATTATTCGCGGTGCCGGCAGCTGCTTTTCGGCAGGCTATGATCTGTCATCTAATGTTGCAAAAGACCAACCGTTTTATACGCCGGGTGGTTTGGGTAACTGGCCGCGGCATGTTGTTGAGGGTTTTTTCCGTATGTGGGATATGGCAAAACCCATCATCGCTCAGGTGCATGGCTATTGTCTGGCCGGGGGTACCGAACTGGCCACCGCCTGCGATCTTGTTTACGTTGCTGAAGACGCCATGATCGGCTACCCGGTGGTGCGTTCGATCAGCCCGCCAGACAATCAGTTTTACCCCTGGATTGTCGGTTTGCGCCGGGCCATGGAACTGATGCTGACGGGAGATCATATGACCGGTATTGAGGCTGCCGAAAGCGGATTTGCCAACCGGGCATTTCGTGAAGACGAACTGGAAGCGCAGGTATTGAAGGTGGCTGAACGGGTGGCGATGACACCTTCAGATCTGCAACAGATAAACAAACGCGCGGTCCATCGGCAGATGGACGCGATGGGTATTCGAGCGGCGTTGCGTGCCGGCACAGAAATGCAGCAGCTGGCCACGTATACCGCCACCACCCAGGCTCATCTTGCTGAGTTGCGGGAAGGCTTGAATAAAGCGTTGTCGAAACGCGATGAAGCTTACGGTGATTACCGCACGTCGAAGAAAGACAGCACCTAAGTGCAGCCCTCAGTGGCGGTCCTGGTTACGCTGGTCATATACCAGGGCCTGCTGCTTGCCTTAGGCTACTGGGCACGCAGTCGCGCGCAGACGGCTGAAGGCTATTTCATTGGTGGACGCGCGCTTGGCCCGTGGGTTACCGCGCTAAGCTACGCCGCGGGTAGCTCTTCCGCCTGGTCCATCCTGGGTGTGAGCGGCATTGCCTTCAGTCAGGGTTTGAGTGCGTTCTGGCTGTTGCCAGGCACGCTCACTGGGCACCTGGTTGTCTGGTTCTGGATTGCACCCCGGCTGCAGACATTAAGTCACCAGCATCGCTGGATTACCTTGACTGACATGCTGGCGCATCAGCTGCCGCAGAAATATGCGTCGCTCACGTATCGCCTCAGCGCCATAGTCATCCTGTTTTCTTTCACGTTTTATATCGCCGCGCAGTTCCAGGGCGCGGCCAATACGTTTACCGCTGTGTTTGGTGTCGATTTTCTAACGGCGTTGCTGCTCGGTGCGGGCGTGGTGCTGGTTTATACGCTGTGGGGTGGTTTCTGGGCGGTCAGTATCACCGATGCGTTGCAGGCAGCGCTGATGCTGGTGGCGGCGCTTGTTTTGCCCGTCGCCGCCTGGCTGGCTGTGGGTGGGCTCGGTGGGTTGAGTGAGGCGGCAGCCGCGCAGGGAAGCGGATTCTGGACCTGGTCCGGCGGCCACGAGGGTTGGTTCGGAGTAGGCTTCATGCTTGGGATGTTGAGCATAGGCTTTGGCCCCCTGGGGCAGCCACATTTGCTGAACCGGGTGATGGCAATGGCGCGCAGGCAAGATATCAAACTGGCAAGGGCCGTAGCGTTGACCTGGTTTGTTCTGGTGTTGAGTGGCATGTTTGTACTCGGCTTGTGCGCTCATGTACTGCTGGTGGGCTCCCAGGTGGCCGAACAGGTATTTTTCCAGGTCGCTGACGAACTGCTGCCAACAGTAGTGACCGGTGTGCTGGTTGCTGCGGTTCTGTCTGCGATTATGTCCACCGCGGACAGTCAGCTGCTGGTGGCTGGCGCAGCGGTAGATAACGATTTGCGTAAAGCCGGGCGTCAGCCTGGACAGACGTCCCGCTATTCCTCCCGTATCGCGGTGCTGGCGGTGGCCATTGCTGCGGTGTTGCTGGCCTGGATGCTGCCGGATTCGATTTTCTCGCGCGTGTTGTTCGCCTGGAATGCGTTAGGTGCCGGTTTTGGACCACTTGTTATTGCGCGGTTACTTGGCTGGCACAATCAGCCGTGGAGTATTCCAACAGCCATTGTGATCGGCTTCGGGCTTACCGTTGTGTTTTACAGTTTGCCAAATGGTCCAGGTGATCTGTGGGAGCGAGGCGTGCCTTTCTTACTGGCGATGCTCCTCTTGTTATTTACCCGGCAGCGTAGATTGAGTTGAAGAGACTAAGTTTAAGCGCTGCAGGGTGATATCCTTTGGCCCTTCGCGGCGTGTTGCCGTTTTGCGAGAGTGGGTTTGAAAACAGTTTACATTGTGCGCCATGGGCAAACTGAGTGGAACGTGGAAAACCGGATGCAGGGGCGTCTGGATTCGCCGTTGACTGAAGCAGGTCGCCAGCAGGCCAGTGCAAATGGCGCCTTGATAAAAACACTTGGGGGTGTCGAGCAGTTGTGGGTATCCCCGGCCGGACGCACCACCGAGACCGCATTTCTGATTAACTCTTATACCCAGGCAACGCTTGATTTCGCTGATGCACTATTGGAACGTGATTGTGGCGACTGGTCAGGTTTGACCCTTGCAGAGATTCAAGAGCACCATCCTCAGGCATGGGCGAGCCGACAGGAAGATCCCTATTGGTTTACACCGCCCCAGGGTGAATCGTTGCAGGATATGCTGCTGCGTGCCCACAGTTTTCTCGACGAACTCTTTGATAGCGAATGGGAGAGCGTGGCGCTGATCACTCATGGGGTGATGTCTAAAGTAATTTTAAAATTCTATCTTGGCCTGTCTGAAATCGAATGCACGCGCACGCGTCATCCAAATGATTTGGTCTATCGCTTGACCTTCACAGCACAGGACATAGAAACTCATCATTTTATCGGGAACAGTGAGCCTATCTCCGGTCTGTTGCGTACAGATCCTGGGTTGGAAACCTATCCCGGTAGTCAGTGAGGTAGATGAGGGGAACCTTATTCTACGAGTAAGTTAATCGGGGGATATATGAAAGTAGATGGTGGTGTAGGTTTTGAGCTCGACACGGTAGGCGCACAGGCGCAGGAACTGGAAGAGATGGGTTATGCAGGCATCATGACTGCGGAAACCTCCCATGATCCGTTTTTCCCATTGTTGGTGGCTGCGCAGAATACCGAGAAAGTTGAGCTGATCACATCGATTGCCGTTGCGTTTGCACGGACACCCATGATCATGGCTAACATCGGTCATGACCTGAACGCGTTTTCAAAAGGTCGCTTTGTCCTGGGCCTGGGCTCACAGATCAAACCGCACATTACCAAACGCTTCAGCATGCCCTGGTCCAGCCCAGCGGCACGTATGCGTGAATATATACTGGCCATGCGCGCCATCTGGGCCAAGTGGCATGAAGGCACGCCACTGGAGTTCACCGGTAAGTTTTATACGCATACGCTGATGACACCGATGTTCACCCCAACAGATGTCAGTTACGGCGCGCCTAAGGTCTTTCTGGCGGCAGTGGGCCCGATGATGACTGAAGTGGCTGGCGAAGTAGCCGACGGCATGATTGTGCACGCATTCACAACTGAAAAATATTTGCGCGAAACAACGTTGCCAGCGTTAGAGCGAGGGTTTGCCAAGTCGGGTAAAAAACGTGAAGACTTTGAAATCAGCTATCCGGTATTTGTTGTCACAGGTAAAACGGAAGAGGAATTGGCTGCGGCACAATTGGCCACCTGCAAGCAGATCGCTTTCTATGGATCCACTCCAGCCTACAAGCCTGTGCTTGACAGTATCAATGCGGGAGAGCTGCAGGGTGAGCTGAATATGATGTCTAAGCAGGGTCGTTGGGATGAGATGGGTGAACTGATTACGCCAGACCTCCTGAAGGAATTTGCTGTGATTGGCGAACCCGATACGATTGCCGGGCAGATCAAGGGGCGTTATGGCGACCTTATTGATCGCACCTCGGCTGCGTACGCCAATATTCCTAAGTCCGATCGGGTCAAAATTATTGCTGAGCTGTCGGCTTAGTTTCAGGTTTTCTAAAGGGGAGTAGAGATGAAAGTAGATGCAGGTATTGGTAATCAGTTAGACAAAATCCCGGATACGGTGAGAAAGATGGAGGCGGCAGGTTACGACGGCGTACGTACCGCAGAGATGAATCACGACCCCTTCTTTCCGCTGCTGCTTGCGGCTGAACACAGCAGCAAACTCGAGTTGGCAACGTCTATCGCTGTTGCGTTTGCGCGCAGCCCGATGAATCTGGCCAATATTGGCCATGATCTGAATGCTTACTCAAAGGGTCGCTTTACCCTGGGTCTGGGTTCGCAGATCAAGCCGCACATCACCAAACGTTTTTCCATGCAGTGGGGTGCACCCGCAGCACAAATGCGCGAGTTGGTGCTGGCTATGCGCGCCATCTGGTCTAACTGGTACGAAGGTGATCCGTTAGAGTTTGTAGGTAAGTACTATCAACATACGCTGATGACACCTGCCTTTACACCGGAAGACAAGAACTATGGCGCGCCGCGTGTCATTCTGGCGGCGGTTGGTCCTAAAATGACTGAGGTTGCTGGTGAGGTCGCAGATGGCATGATTATTCACCCATTCAGCACAATGCCCTACATAAAATCCGTTACCATGCCTGCAATTGAAGCAGGGCTTGCCAAGGCAGGTAAAACCCGCGACGGATTTGAGTTGTCCTATTCCTGTTTTGTTGTCACCGGTAGAGATGAGGCTGAATTCGCGGCAAGTAAAAAAGCAGCCCAGGAACGCATCGCTTTTTACGGTTCTACGCCAGCTTATAAAGGCGTGCTGGAGTCTATTGGTTGTGGTGAGCTGCAGGGCGAGCTTAACGCAATGTCTAAACAGGGTCGTTGGAAAGAAATGGGCACCTTGATTACTGACGACATGCTTAATGAATTTGGCGTGGTAGGGGAACCGAAAGATATCGCACCGCAAATGTTGTCTCGTTATGGCAGTTTTGTTGACCGAACCAGTGCGTCTTTCCCCGTGTCTGATGAAGAGCAGCGCGCAGGCATTATTCAGGCATTGCGCGCGGGTTAGCATACTGGCGGGAATATCTGTCCCGCTTTTATACTAATTTTTCATAAGGGCAGGCGGTTCGAGACCGCCTGCCTCCTCCTGAAGTCCTTTATCATGGCGCTCCTACGTAAGCAGCCACTAACTTAAAAGGCGCTTACAAGCCACTCACCTGTAAATCCCGCAACAACAGCTAAAATGAGGTTCATAGTGTGACGTGTGCCATATAGAATACGCGCCGCACGACAAGGCTGAAGTGGACACGGATCACATTTGATCAAGATGTCCCGGTGCAAAGACACCAACGCCGCACGAAAGGCCCGCAGGCACGCAAGCACGGGATAGGGAATGCAAGGGATCTATTCATGACGCTAGAGCGTTCAGAACAATTCGATGCAGTAACCGTCGCAAAGCGATTGCACACTTTTAAGCGTGCGGTTGCGAATACAGCGTTGGGCCAGGCCTGTATAAAATTGCCAAAGGCAGTTTATTTGTCATTGGCGGGTTTTGCCGGCACCATCGTCATGCTTGGAATCATCAGTTTTTCAGTCGGCAATGTGATTGCTCATCAAGGCTATGAGCGCATTGCGTTTGCTACACCTGCTGCAACCAGCCGGTTGATCAGACAGAACGAAGTGGCTCATTTCGGCAATCGCGTGAGTGATGCTTTTGGCATTCAGGACAGCGTCGCTAACGAGTTCGCTGACTGGATCCTTGAGGCTTCAGAACGCCAGGGCATCAAACCTGAACTGTTGGCAAGCCTTGTCGTTACAGAAAGCTCCTTTCGCAAAACTGCGCAATCCCACGTAGGCGCCATTGGTCCTGCTCAGGTCAGACCTGAATACTGGGGTGAATTCTGCGGTGCTCGTGGCCAGCTTCACGACCCAGAACAGAATGTTT
>CBDUMB010000199.1:0-6314 GCA_965368205.1 uncultured Pseudomonadaceae bacterium
GGCATACTGCCGGACTGGCCCGGACAGCTGAATTTCTCGGTGCAGGGAGATGCAGTGCTGCCGTCTGATGCGTTGCTTCAGGATGCACGTATCAACGTGACGAATCTGGTGCTTGGCGGTGTACTGCGAGACATGCCGGTGAGTGCAGAGATGATGGGGTCCTACGCAGATGCCGAGTTGCTACTGCCGTCGCTTGAATTCACAACTCTGGATACCACGCTGCAGGCGAATGGCACTGTCGCGTTAAGCGATACGGGACGCACAGACTTTAACTGGCAGTTTTCTCTGGCTGACCTGTCGCTGTGGCAGCAGGAGGCACAAGGGTCAGTGCAGGCAAGTGGACAGCTGGTGGGCAATCTACGTGAGCCTCGATTGCAAACGAAAGCTGTTATGAACGGTATCCGGCTGCAGGGATTAAGCCTTCAAAATGCTGAGATATCAGCGGATCTTGGCCTTGATCAACTGCCTTTGTCCCTGCAGGTTGTTGTTGACGATATAGACGTTGCGCAGACGTCACTGCAGCAGGTGACGCTTAATCTCGAGGGTAGTCATGCAGACCACTCTCTGAGGCTGTCTATGACAAACGAAGCCGGTCAAGCCGAATTTGCCGCGCTGGGTTCGTTGTCAACGCTGCCGGCGCTGGGTGCTCTGGCGCCGTTAAGCGACTGGCAGGATGTCATCTGGCAACTTGCTGTGACCACACTGAACATTGGTCAGGGTGAACTTGCTGTTGCGCTCCTGCAGCCAAACGAGGCGCGCGCATCTACAGCTACGGTAAGTGCCAATTCTTTTGGCCTGGAGAATACGTGTTTCAGTTTGTTGAAGGGTGATGTGCAAAGCGCAGATGCTGACAACCTGCAGCAACTGTGTGCCCAAGCCACCGGTTCTTATACAGACAAAGTCAGTGGATTAGTAACGTTGGATAACCTGTCAATCAACGTGCTGGATAGTTTCCTGCCGGAGACGTTGAGTCTGCAGGGGCGTATCAACGGCGACCTGTCGGCAGACCTGGATCTCAGCACAGGGTCTGCGCAAGCGGATCTGTCTTTAAGCACCAGCGCAGTTGTTTTGCAGAAACTCAACAGTCGCGGTGACCAGCAGACGCTTTTAGCGTTCGCGCCGGGTATGTTGTCCGGCAATTTGCTGGATGACATTCTGCGGGCGGACATCAACCTGCCGCGCAATGGTGAAGAAGGCCTGCAAGCCAAAGTCAGCATTGCAGCGGATCAAGGCGAAGGCTTTGCTACCCGGGGACTCGAAGCTGATATCGCTGCCAAGCTCAGTGATCTCGACTGGGTGGCGGATTTCATACCTGGTGTCAGTCAGTTAGACGGGGTGTTCACCAGCAATCTGCGTATCAGCGGAACCGTTGCGGCACCGAACCTGACGGGCGACCTGATATTAAGCAACGGAAATGCAACCTTACCCGATCCCGGACTGAGGCTGCGCGAGGTTAACCTCATTCTGCGCGGCGGTGGCGATAATGATCTGACGCTTGAGGGTAATGCGCTGTCTGGCCGCGGCGAAATGTCTGTGTCAGGAGATCTGCGGGACATCGGCAAGGGTATGAATGGCCGGGTGGATTTAACCGGTAGTCGGTTCCTGCTGCTCAATACGCCAGAAGCAGAAATCATTGCTTCACCAAAGGTGACTGCGCAGCTCACCCAGGGTGCGGTTGAAATATCTGGTGACATCTCAGTTGATAAAGCAGACATAGTATTGAAAAGCCTGCCGCAAACGGCAGCGTCGGTCAGTGACGATCAGATCATCGTCACGCCAGAATCCGAGGCGGCGGACCTGAGCGAAAATCTACAGGTCACCACAAAAATTCGTTTGCTGCTCAATGATGCGGTTACTTTTGAAGGCTTTGGTCTGAAGTCTACGTTTACCGGCGCGCTGAATATCACTGATTTACCCGACGAGCCCACAACGGCTCAGGGTGAAGTCAGTGTCGTAGAGGGGCGGTATCAGGCTTACGGTCAGGATTTAACCATCGAGAGGGGACGACTGTTGTTTGTTGGTGGTCCTATTGATCAACCCGGCCTGGATGTGCGCGCCGTACGGCAGGCAACACCAGATGTGAAAGTGGGCGTGATTGCGCGGGGTAGCCTTCGTGCTCCTGAATTTTCCATTTTTTCTCAGCCCGCAATGAGCCAGTCAAATCAACTGGCGTATCTGATACTGGGTCGTCCCCTCAATGAGGGCACCAGCAGCGAGTCCTCCGCCCTCAGCCGGGCTGCGCTTGCCCTTGGCATCCAGGGCGGAAATTATCTGACTGAACAGTACGGCGACAAGTTAGGCGTGGATAACATAGGTATAGAAGCGCCAGCAGGGGAAACAAACGAACAAGCCTCCCTTGTTGTGGGTAAATATCTGTCTCCCAGGCTCTATGTCAGCTATGGGATCGGTATTCTGGACGCCATTAATACACTCAAGATTGAATATATTCTGTCGAGCAAATGGCGCCTGGCCAGCGAATCATCCACTGAGAAAAGTGGCGCCGATCTGACCTATACGCTGGAGCGCTGATGCCTGGTGATGGCTGCGTATGTTTCTTCCACCTTCGCAGGCAGGCCAGTTTCATGCAGAATATGAGTTCGATTTAATTAGCAAGGAGAGAGATATGAGTGAAGAGACAACCGAGCAGGCGGTGCTGATAGAGCGGCGCGGCAGGGTCATGGTGATCACGCTGAATCGACCGGATGCCATGAACGCCATCAACGGCGCTTTGTCCCACGGGTTGCTGAATGCTGTTCGTGAGCTCGATCAGGATGACACTCTGACCGCGGGTGTTATTACCGGGAACGGGCGTGCTTTCTGCTCGGGTATGGACTTGAAGGCGTTTGCACGGGGCGAGGATATTGGACCGCTAACTACATTTATTCGTGAGGGGTGTAACAAGCCACTGATTGCTGCCATCGAAGGTTATGCACTTGCGGGCGGCTGCGAAATTGCACTGACCTGTGATCTTCTGGTCGCGGGTAAAGGTGCCAAGATAGGTATTCGCGAAGTAAAGGTGGGTCTGTTTGCCGCAGCTGGCGGTGTGTTCCGCTTGCCGGCACGAGTGGGTTATACAAAGGCCATGGAAATGGCGGTGACCGGTGAACCCATAACCGCCGAAGTGGCGCTTGAATGTGGCATGTTGAGCGAGCTGGCAGAGCAGGGCGGGGCGTTAGATGCGGCCATCGGCTGGGCGGAACGCATTGCGGAAAATGCCCCGCTTGCAGTAGCGGCCTCAAAATCGCTGGTCCGCGCGGCAGCCCAGGGCTACGACGAAGCAACTTTGTGGGAGATGCAGGTACCTTTATCAGCAAAAGTCTTCAGCTCCAACGATGCCAAAGAAGGTCCGAAAGCGTTTGCTGAGAAGCGTGCACCCAATTGGACGGGCACCTAACCTGAAGCACCGTTCAGGTGAGTGAGCACGCATAAAAAAGGGCGACTGATGAGTCGCCCTTTCTGTTGATGCTGGCCGTGGTTAACTGGCCAGAATCCCATTTAGAGTCTTACTGGGGCACATGGCCGCTGCAGCTTTGTCTCGATCCGGATGATAGTAGCCACCAATGTCTGCAGGTTCGCCCTGGATTTCTATTAGTTCCTTGATGATCTGCTCTTCATTGTCAGCCAGCTTCTGAGCCAGCGGCGCAAACTGCGCCTTCAGCTCAGCATCCTTGTCCTGGGCCGCTAATGCTTCCGCCCAGTACATACCCAGATAATAGTGGCTTGCACGATTGTCGGGCTCACCGGTCTTGCGTGAAGGAGACTTGTTGTTTTCCAACAGCTTTCCAGTAGCCGCATCCAGAGCGTCAGCCAGTACTTGAGCCCGCTTGTTATTTGTTTTCACAGCAATGTCTTCCAGCGACACAGTCAATGCCAGGAATTCACCAAGTGAATCCCAGCGCAGATGGTTTTCCGCTTCAAACTGCTGTACGTGTTTAGGTGCTGAACCACCAGCGCCGGTTTCATACAAACCGCCACCAGCCATTAACGGCACGATAGAGTACATTTTTGCACTGGTACCCAGTTCCATAATCGGGAACAGATCGGTCAGATAATCCCGCAGGACGTTACCGGTGGCAGAGATTGTATCTTCACCATGACGGACACGCTCAAGCGTGTGCCGAATGGCAAGGTCCAATGACATGATCTGAATATCCAGACCATTGGTGTCATGTTCCTGCAGGTATTTTTCTACTTTCTTGATCATCTGCGCATCGTGGCCACGCTGTTCTTTATCGCCACGATGTTTGTTCAACCAGAAAACAGCTGGAATGCCTGAAACCCGGCTTCGATTGACGGTGAGTTTCACCCAGTCTCGAATGGCTGCGTCTTTTGTCTGACACATGCGCCAGATGTCACCTTCAGCTACGCCGGTGTGTTCAATCAGCACGTTGCCCGCATCATCGGTGACGCGCACGGTGCCGGCTGCGGGCAGTTCGAAGGTCTTGTCGTGAGAGCCGTATTCTTCAGCTTTCTGTGCCATCAAGCCGACATTCTGCACGGTGCCCATGGTGGTAGGGTCAAATGCGTCGTGATGTTTACAGAAGTTGATGACTTCCAGATAGATGGTGGCGTAACAGGAATCCGGAATGATCGCTTTGGTGTCACGCAGGTTACCGTCAGCGCTCCACATTTTGCCACCCACGCGGATCATTGCCGGCATGGAGGCGTCAACAATGATGTCGCTGGGTACGTGCAGGTTGGTGATGCCTTTATCGGAATCGACCATGGCCAGTCCCGGGCGCTTTTCGTGACAGCGGCGCAGGTCAGCTTCAATTTCGTTGCGCAGCGAGAACGTCTGTTCGCGCACTTTGTCCAGCACGCTGGCCAGACCGAGATTCGGATTTACGCCAAGGTTTTCAAAGGTTTTGCGATGCTTATCAAAAGCTTCCTGGTAGTAGACCTCAACCGCATGGCCAAAAATGATAGGGTCGGAGACTTTCATCATGGTGGCTTTCAGGTGTAGAGAAGCCAGCAGGTCGGCGCGCAGGGCGCCTTCATATTCTTCTTCAAGAAATTCGCGCAAGGCAGCGACGCTCATGAAGCTGCCGTCGACCACTTCGCCGTCTTCTACCGGCACCGCATCACGTAGAACGGTGACGCTACCATCTTCCTTGATCAGCTCGATTTTCAAGTTGCCGGCTTTTTCCACGGTTACAGATTTTTCACTGTGATAAAAATCGCCATGCCGCATATGAGCAACGTGGGTGCTGGAGGCCTGGCTCCACTTGTCCATTGAATGGGGGTGTTTACGTGCAAACGCTTTCACGGATTCCGGTGCACGTCGGTCAGAGTTGCCTTCTCGCAGTACCGGGTTCACCGAACTGCCCAGAACATGGGCATAGCGCTTGGCGATCGCTGCTTCTTCTTCGTTGGCGGGCTCTTCCGGGTAATCAGGTAAGTCGTAACCCTGCGACTTGAGCTCGGCGATGGCTTCGATCAACTGTGGTATGGAGGCGCTGATGTTGGGCAGTTTGATGATGTTGGCGCCTTCATCTTTGGTCAGCTCACCTAGCTCTGCCAATGCATCCGGGACCCGCTGTTCCTCGGTAAGCTTGTCTGGAAACGCCGCCAGAATGCGGGCTGCCAGGGAGATGTCGCTGAGTTCGACGGCGACATCAGCGGCTTCAGTGTACTTTTTAATGAAAGGCAGCAATGAATAAGTGGCTAATGCCGGGGCTTCATCGGTGAGGGTATAAATAATCTTAAGTTTTCGGTCTGACATGACGTTCCTGACTTTATTGTTATCGTGAGCTAAGTAGTGAGCTCGGCAAAATTTCGGGCGCCATTATACCTGTTATTGCGACAAGGTTGCTAAAGACTGGATTTACACCTTCCTGAGGGACGTTGTATCTGTTGTGCTGCATATACAGGCCCCTTTCCTGCGCGGGACAGGGTAGAGCCTGTTGGTTATGATTTGAGCTTTCCAAGAAAGAGCCTGGTCTGTGGCAGCGTTCAAATACAAAGCCTTCATCAGCTACAGCCACCAGGATGAAACCTGGGCCGATTGGCTGCATGCTCAGCTTGAGGGGTTTGAGCCGCCATCTGGGCTGCCACGTCTTTCACCGATTTTCCAGGATAAACAAGAGCTTGCGGCGACAAGTGGGCTAAGTGCAAGCATAGATGCGGCCCTTGCTGATGCAGAATTTCTGGTTGTCGTGTGTTCACCGGCTGCGGTGGCGTCGCGCTGGGTGACCGCAGAGATAGAGCGATTTATTCACCTGGGTCGGCAGGATCAGATCATCTGCCTCATTGTTGATGGTGTTCCTGGTTCGCCGGATGCGGAATGTTTTCCTGCACCGCTGCAAAATCGGGAA
>CBDUMB010000200.1:0-6305 GCA_965368205.1 uncultured Pseudomonadaceae bacterium
GAAACCATGCGGCCACTGCAGTGGGCTGCCACCGGGTTGGCAGCAGTTGGTGTTGCCAGCGAAGTGGTTGCGCAGGGTGCATTACCCTGGCTGGGTTTGTCGCTGGCCTTTACGTTTGGTCTATATGGTTTGTTACGTAAACAACTGGCGGTACCGTCCTCAGTTGGCTTAGGCGTTGAAACCCTGTTTGTTGCCCCTCTGGGTGTTGCTTACCTGCTCTGGATGGCATTTGGTGGCCAGTCTGTGGATCGAGATATGGTCCAGATCTGGATGCTTGGCCTGGGTGGTCTTGTGACCGTCTTACCGTTGATATGGTTTGCTTCCGCCGCCGTCCGCATCCCCCTGACCATGCTGGGTTTCTGCCAGTATATCGCGCCCAGCCTTTCGTTGCTGATTGCGGTGTTTGTGTTTGATGAGCAGGTGCCCTCAGGTCGCTGGCTGAGTTTTGCTCTGATCTGGTTAGGCCTGCTGTTGTTTTCTATTGAAGCGTTGCATCACTATCGCCGTCAGCAGCAGCTGGCTCGAATGTGAGCGTTCAGCTGCGATAAACCCGACCAAAGCGGGTGACTAAAAGCTAGTAGTCGCTGGATCCGGTGAATTCATCCGCTGCCCGAATAGCGCTTTGCAACGAGCCAACCGGGCGTATCCAAGGTGCGGTTTCATCAAATGGTGGTCCCAGTGAGCGGGCGGCCAACTCTGCATTGTCATAGGTTTCGTAAACACCCAGCAGCAGAATATAGAACAATTGCTCTCCACTATAGGTACGCGCCGCTGACATGCCGCGGATCTGGTGCTGCTCGGCGAAATCTTCCAGATCCCTTTTCCGTGTTACCGCAACAAGCTGCACGGCGTAATAGTCGGCGGGCAGATCCAACAGTGCAACAGGCTCCGCTGGCCGATAAGACAGCGCAATGTGTACAGGCAGCTCTGCTGGGGGCGGCTCAGCCGGTTCACTGTCTTCAACAGCCAGCGATGCAGCATCCTGGTTCTCGCTTAATTCTGGCGAGATGCCATCGCTGGAGACAGGCGGCGAGGTTTCTGCGGCGGGCTTCCGGCCTGGCAGCCGATCGGGCTTCGGATTGCGCGCAAGCTCGGCGTCCTGCACACATTCCCAGTCGGTGCCAAGTTCATTCATCTGGCAGAACCAGGCACGCTCCTGTGCCCGCGCGATAGTCTGGGCCTGATCTACTGATTCGGAGCCAGGGTTGTTTGAACAAGCGGTGAGGACCATCAGGGTGATGGCAAGCAGTGGGTATTTCATGACGCCGCACTTTGCCTAGGTCGCGTATCTGTGTAAAGCGGCATGTTGCGCTTACACCGGGGCGGTGGTTGCAGGGCATCGCAATATAGCTTAGGTTTCGTCCTGCTCGTTAAGCTGCAACCTGTTGATGTATAAGCTATTGACGCAGAACGGCAACGCAGACTAGATGCAGGCAACGGGTGATTAGGTTGGAAATTCAGAACAGTTACGCTGGGCCGTCAGTTATTGAGAGGCAGCAGATGATTGCAACCCTGACAGAATTTGATCGCGTGCCGAAGATACTTCGGCTCAATATTGCCGGTCAACCCATCGACTGGGTGAGCTGGCAGGACGCGGTATGTTTGTATGCTCGAGATATCGTCGTGTGGACCATAGGCGATCCGGTGTTGCGTATTCGCGGTGGCCACTCACGTTTTGACAGTTCTCCCAGCAACGTCGAAATCCACAGCATTATCGCCTGTGATGGGCGGGTTATTTCCAAAGACCAGGTTATCCCACCGCTGACCAATAGAGCGCTGTTCGGTCGAGATCGCAGCACGTGCCTTTACTGCGGCAAACAATATCCTGATGAAGTTCTTACTCGGGATCATGTTATGCCGGTGTCCAAAGGTGGGAAAGATACCTGGGATAATGTGGTTGCAGCCTGTAAGCGCTGCAATCATTTTAAAGGTAACCGGCTCCTGCAGGACATCAACCTGGACCTGTTGGCTTTGCCCTACGTGCCTAACTTTTCAGAGTACCTTGCGTTGATCAATTCCGGGCGAATTCTGGGCGACCAGATGGATTTTCTGAAAAAAAGTTTCAGCGCTAACAGTCGGCTGCTGCACTAGCAGGCGTCTAGCGCGGCTGCGCGCAAAACTGCTCCGACGCAGCAGCTAACACGTCTACTACGCAACCTGTCAGTCGTTTTGCCGTGTCAATGTGCAGAAACTCATTGGGTCCGTGGGCATTGGATTTCGGGCCTAATAAACCAGTGACAAAAAATTCGGTATGCGGATAAGCATCACCTAACATTTTCATAAACGGTATGGTGCCACCGCAGCCCATGTGCATGACAGGTTTCTTGAAGTGATGTTGAGAAGCCTCATTCAACGCTTTGGCAAGCCAGGCTGATTCAGCTGGCGCGCTCCAACCCGTTTGTGGAGTTTCCACTTCGAATTTAACCTGTGCACCGTAGGGTGGGTCACTTTCCAGCAGGGTTTTAATCTGTTGTGCAGCGGTCGCTGCATCCAGTGTGGGTGGCAGACGGAAGACCAGTTTTGCGGTTGTGTTGGGCCGTAATGTGTTACCTGCGTCGTGAATGTCCGGTGCACCGGCAAGCCCGACCGTCGCCATACTTGGTCGCCAGGTATTGGTTACAATCAGATCAGCAAGATCATCCGTATCGATACTGGCGCCGTCTACCCAGGGAAAGCGATGGATCACTTCGGGGCCAACCACCTGGGCGACATCCCGCGCAGCCCTTTCAATCGCATCGGGGATCACAACGGACAGGGCGCTGTGTAATTCTCCTGTTGCAGCGTTTTCCACCCGCTCAATCAGATGGCGCATGATGCGGAAAGAGGAGGGCACAATGCCTCCGGCTGCGCCGCTGTGCTGTCCCTCGGTCAGGATGTCCACGCTCAGCACGCCGGGTAACATGCCGCGCAACGACGTGGTCACCCATAGTTGATCGTAGTTGCCACACTCTGCATCCAGGCAGATCACCAGTTCTGT
Source organism: uncultured Pseudomonadaceae bacterium (assembly GCA_965368205.1). GTDB lineage: Bacteria > Pseudomonadota > Gammaproteobacteria > Pseudomonadales > Azotimanducaceae > UBA4421. The sequence continues at coordinate 2,978 of CBDUMB010000200.1, forward strand.
ACTGCCGATGCGTGAGCGGAGATGATCCATGTAATGAGGCAGATCAAAACTGCCGCTCTCTTCGCAGCCTTCAATCAGAACAACGCAGCGCGGGTGCGGCAGGTTGGCTTGTTGCATCGCCTCGATGGCGGTCAGGCAGGAAAATAAAGCGTAGCCATCATCAGCGCCACCGCGACCATACAGCTTGCCGTCGCGTTCAACCGGCTCCCAGGGTGACAGACCAGGTTCCCAGCCGTCGAATTCCGGTTGTTTATCATAGTGGCCGTACAGCAGTACGCAGGGATCTGTTGCTGCGTTATGGCCATTGGTCGCGGGAACTTCGCAGAAAATCAGCGGGGTGCGACCGGGCAGCGTGATGATCTCCGCCTGCAGTCCGTCGATTGTGACCTGGCTGGTCCACGCCAGCAGCATCTGTGCCGCCTCGAGCATAAAACCGTTGGCTTCCCAGTTGGCATCGAAACTGGGTGATTTGTTTGGAATACGTATGTAATCGTGCAGCTCAGGCAGAATGCTGTCCTGCCAGCGTTGTTCGATGTGCTCTTTAATTATACTCACTAGCGAAATCCTCTGATGCAGTCGTAGCTGTACAGCCAATCAATTTTTTGCATGGCAATCTCAGGCATGAAGCGTGTGCCAAATGCCAGGCTGATATTTCTTCTGATGCGACCTAGTTTATCGGTTGGCAAATGCTGCTGTGCCGCCAGTGCATTCTTGGCGGCTACTTTTTGCACTCGGGGGCGCCGGTATTTCTGATACTCGCGCAGGCCATCGCCAATGTCTTCCTCGTAGTTGTCCATCATGCGACTCAATACCCATGCATCTTCCAATCCGATATGGCGGGTTTCGCGGCTGAACGGATTGGCTGTGTAACAGGCATCTCCCAGGTAGGCAACATGTCCTGCATACCAGTGTTCGCGCACTGAAGTGTTGAGGGCGTCAAATCGTAACACCTGTTCAGCTCCTGCCAGCGGCGCCTGCAGGCTGCTATGCCATTCATTGCTGACAAATGGTTCGTTCACTGGAGTGGCAAAAACATAGTGCAGTGCGCTTGGCGTGGCAAACTGCCAGCAGGTTTGCCCTCTGCCCAGCCAGGTCATGTTTGCCTTGGCGATGTTAGGTTCAAATGGTGCGGTTGCATGCCATAACTCGTGGGTAGGCGTGCTCGACGGACCTGGTCCCGGAGCACAATCCAACAGCAGGGAGTGGTTCTGTTCCAGCGCTTGTTGTTCGGGCGCTGTTTCGAGCTTGTCGGTCAAGGGAAGTTCAGGTGTGAGCAGGTTGAGTAGTGCCTGGTGTTCAATGTTGACGTGGTGAGTGCCGTAACGGTCCGAGGTGAATTTGCCCAGCGGCAGTTCGGTTAACAGGTAGCCGGATGCCGCGAAACGAACCTGTTCACGATCAGGCTGATAGCTGAGCTGTTCGAGTGCATCACCTAATCCCAGCGCATAAATCACTCTGGTGAGATTGGCGCTGAGGGTGGTGGCTGGCAGAGGGGTGGGTTGCGGTGTGGCCACCCAGGTAAAATCGTTGAAGCCATTGCGCGCTGCCGCCCGCAATACCGCCCGGGCCGTGACGTTATCGCCAATGACAGCCACTGGATACATCAGTTACGGCGCCAGCGGGTTCCTTCGCGCAGATCTTCAAGCTCTATGCCTGCGGCAGCCAGCTGATCACGTATCTGATCGGCACCGGCGAAGTCTTTGTTGGCGCGCGCAGTATTGCGTGCCTCTACCAGTGCATCGATCTCATCAGCGCTTAAATCACCCGCACCTAACTCGCCACCGGCAGCGGTGAAATACGTTTCTGCATCCTGCGCTAACAAACCCAGCAACCAGCCGCCTGCTAGCAGACGTTGTCGGGCGCTCTGAATGGCTGCTTGGTCGTCCGCTTTCTGTAGATCCGCCGCCAGCTCATGCATTGCGGCCAGTGCCTCGGGTGTATTCAGGTCATCACATAACGCCGCCACAACAGCTTCAGGAAACGCGCTGCTGTCCAACTTGGAAAAGTCTTTTATTTCTTCGGCATCCACGGGTTTATCCCGCAGCGCCTGATACAAACTGTCCAGGCTCGATTGGGCCTGTTGAATCAGGTCATCAGACCAGGCCAGGGGTGAGCGATATTGACCCGCCAACAGCGCGTAGCGCAGCACTTCGCCACTGTACTGCTCCGCGAGCTCATGAATAGTGTGCACATTCCCTACGGATTTGGACATTTTCTCACCACCCATGGTGAGCATGCCGTTATGTAACCAGTAGCGGACGTAGTCCGGCGTATGATTCGCGCAGCGACTCTGGGCGGCTTCGTTTTCATGATGCGGGAAGGTCAGATCCGAGCCACCGCCATGAATATCGATACTGCGGCCAAGATGTTTGCGAATCATCGCTGAGCACTCAATGTGCCAGCCCGGTCTGCCAACTCCCCAGGGGCTGGGCCAACCAGGCTGCTCTTCGCTGGATGGTTTCCACAAGACAAAATCTTTTGGATCTTTTTTATAAGGCGCCACTTCGACACGGGCGCCGTCCAGCATATCTTCCAGTGAGCGCCGGGAAAGGCTCCCGTAGCTGGGATCTGAAGGCACATCAAACAACACATGGCCCTCATTGGCATAAGCGTGCCCGCTGGCAATCAGTTCTTCGATCATGGCGACAATTTCATCAATGTGATGTGTCGCCCGGGGTGCAACATCCGGGGGAATGACACCCAGGGTGGCCATGTCTTTTTCGTAAGCGCTGGTGAAGCGATCAGCAAGCGCCTGGATCGGTTCACCATTTGCCAGTGCCGCGGCATTAATCTTGTCGTCGATATCGGTGATGTTGCGGGCGTAGCTGACATGCGGATAGATGCTGCGCAGCAGGCGCGTCAGCACATCAAAAACTACCGCAGGTCGACCATTGCCGATGTGCACAAAGTTGTACACCGTCGGGCCACAGACATATACCGTTATTCGCTCCGGATCAATGGGGGTAAAAAGCTCTTTTTTACCGCTCAGCGTGTTGTGGAAGTAAATCTCTGGCATGACCTGCGTCTGGGTTTTCGTTTTCGGCCGCGCAGTATAAGGCAGCAGCACCGCCAGGCATAGTTGATGGTGCTTGGTCGAAGTCAGGCTTCTTAAGGGGTGTTGCTGCCGACCGGGTCGGAAGTGACAACAACCTGCTGTCCCTGTACCTGCAGATAAAAGCAGTGGGTACGATCAGTGTGGCAGGCTGGTCCAGTCTGGTTCACTTCCAGCAGCACGGCGTCGCCGTCGCAGTCGAACGCCATGCTTTTCAGTTGCTGAGTATGTCCGGATGATTCGCCTTTGCGCCAGTAGGTGTTGCGGCTGCGGGAA
>CBDUMB010000201.1:0-6263 GCA_965368205.1 uncultured Pseudomonadaceae bacterium
GGGTAGAGTTTTGCGGCAGTGAACACACCGCCCTCATAACCGGCTTGCAGTTCGGCTGCGTCAATCGCATCCGTCAGATACGCGGTCATCAGGGGTGTAAATGAGACGCCTTCAGGCAGGGCGGCCAGGATGCGCTGTCGATAAGCGCATGCAGCGGCACATGTCGTGATTGGCGGATCCAGGTTAGGCATGATGATGGCGCGGGCAAACTGCCGCGCGGTATGTAATGCAACACCAGCCAGTACCGACCCGTCACGCAGATGCACATGCCAGTCATCCGGCTGCCGCAAGCGGATGTGCTCACCATCGTCGCTTTGCACGATGGTGCTGGATGAGGTGTTATCGGATGGCATAGCCGGCTCCACAGACGGTCTCAAGGTCCTAAAAATGGCGGAGAGAGAGGGATTCGAACCCTCGATAGGGGTTACCTATACACACTTTCCAGGCGTGCGCCTTCGACCACTCGGCCACCTCTCCGGAATTTGGAGGCAACCCACCCAGCCACACCTAAGCGCCCGAAACCGCTGTTACCGTTGCTCCCTTCCGGGCCTGGCGGAGTTCACAGCATATCGCCGCTAGGGGACCAAGATGGGTCACCATAGGGGCGCGTATGCTAGCGGAAAAGGATGCGGATTCATATATGGTTGCGCGATGCGATTACGCCAGATGTCGGTACAATGATGTCGAACTTGGGGGTGGCTTATTGTGTCAGTGAATCGAGGCCGGTTTGTACTGCTGGCGGTGGGTGCTATTGCGCTGCTGGGGCTGGTGGGTGCGTATCAACTGGATCCGAAAGGCTTTGTCAGCGCACCTTTGGATTATCTATATCGGGTTGTGCAGCTGTTTGCAGCTGAGGGTGATTGGACCGCTGGCCACAGTCGGTTACCACTGGCGCTGGAAATTGCCAGATTTGCCGCGCCGATTGTCACTATTGCATCGCTGATTGTTCTGTTTGCCGAAGGTATCTGGACCGCGCTGATAAATGCCCGCGTGCGCTTCTACAAAAACCACATTGTAGTGGTGGGGTTGTCTGCATCAGCCATGGAACTGGTGCGCAGCGCACATCAGCGCAAACTCGACGTTGTTGTCATTGAAAAAGATCCAGACAATCGCTTGATCCAGAACTGCCGTAGCTTACTGATACCAGTGTTGCTTGGTGATGCAAAACACTCAGAGTGGTTGAAAAGGGCGCGGGTGGCCCACGCGGGTTCATTGGTGTCGTTTGTGCAGCTGGACGACGAGAGCATTGAATTGTCGTTACGCGTTCAGGCTATGGTGGAAGATCGGCGCCCTGACCAGCTTCCGCCACTCAAAGTCATATTGAAGTTGCACGATATGCAGCTGGGCAGCCGTCTCGAAAGTTATCCGAAATTCTTTGAAAATCCACGCAGCGTTGAAGTGCGCTTTTTTAATCTGGACGCGTTGGCGGCGCGCTCACTTTTCCGTGAGTTTTATCCTGAAGTTTATGCTGATGCAATGGGCCGGGATCATGTTCACATTGTGGTCCTCGGTTACGGCAGTCTGGGCAAACAGGTTGTTATCAATGCGTTGAAACAGGCGCACTACGCCAATGACAAGCCGTTGCAGCTCACCATCGTTGATCGCGATGCGCTGATCAGCGAAGAGACCTTTCGGCGCGAGCACCCGGGTGTCGAAATGGCCGCGCAGGTGCTTTTTGTGCCTATGGAACTCAATGCTGAGGCTTTGCGCGGTGAAGCCACAATGTTAGGCCTGGATGACGCAACGATGTTTGTCTGCACGTTGGGTGGTGATGCGGCAAACATGAGTATGGCAATTGCGCTTCGCCAGTTGGCGCTGTTGGGTGGGGTGCCTAATTCCCCTATTTTTGTTGCGCTGCGTCACTCCCGTGGGCTTGCCCAGCTGGTTGAGTCAGAATTGGATAATCCAGAAATCCCTGATGGATTATATCCGTTCGGGATGGTGGAGCAGCTTGTCCGGGTTGATCGGGTTGTTAACGAACGGTTGGATAATCTTGCGATTGCGCTGCACGAAAACTATCTTGCCGGGCTCGAGAAACAAACAATCCAGCAGGCGTCCCATTACCCCTGGAGTGAACTGTCAGAAACCTTTCGTAACGATGCGCGCGCTCAAGCTGATCATGTGAGAACTAAACTTCGCGCTGCCGGGTATGTCCTGGTGCAGCGAGAGACCGAACAACAGTTCAGTGAAAGCGAGGTGTTACGCCTGGCTGAAATTGAAAAGAAGCGCTGGGTTGCAGAGCGAGCGGCCATCGGCTGGACGTTTGGTGAGGTTAGAAGTGACCTGGCCAAAATTCACCCCGGGCTTAAATCCTGGCAGTCCAGTTCAACGTCGGAACGTGCCCAGGACATGGCTTCCGTGCAGAAATTACCAGGCATCCTGCAAGAACGACTGGGCGCTGGAATCGCGCGACAGGTGGTGATTGGCATAACCGGGCATCGTGCACATCGCTTAAGTAAACACCTGGACTATGTTGAAGCGCAGGTGCGCAAAGAGTTCGAGAAAATAGCCGCGCTTTATCCCGGCGCGGAATTTACTATTCTTTCTGCTCTGGCTGACGGCAGCGACAGGCTGGTTGCACAGCTGGCTTTAGAAACCCTCGATGCGCAACTGGTGGTGGCATTGCCGTTGCCATACGAAATCTACAAACGATCTTTTGGGCATGCTGACCACCTGAGCAACCAGGCCTCTAATGAAGAGTTCCAGCGCTATGTGGGTCGTTCGAGCCTGTATTTTGAAATGCCACTGCGTTTCGCCAGCGCTCAGATTCTTGAGCAGGATAACGCTGCGGGTGAACAGGCGCGTGCGCATCAATATGCCCTGGCAGGTGCTTACATTGTCAGCCGTTCAGATGAGTTGATCGCCGTGTGGGACGGGCAGGATGCGCGTGGCACTGGAGGGACCGCAGAGGTGGTGCAATGGCGCGAGCAGGGGTGGGTGCCAGCAGAATTCGCGTTCGGTAATCATTTTTTTCCCGCAGTTGCGATGAGTGCGCCGCGGGTAATTTCCATTCCGCCCGAATCTGAATCCCTAGATGCGCCCGTCTAACGGTCCGATCACAACATAGTCAACCACCGCAGCAATGACGGCGATGGCGACAACTACGATCATAATAAAGCCAAGCAGGCGCCAGCCGCGAAATTTGGTTTCTTCATCGTGGGGTGAATGTTCGGTTTCTTCTGGATGGCTCACTTTACTGCCCTTGTATTGCTGACGGTCTGACGCGAACATGGTAACGCACAATCTGACCTGCTCCGCGGATTCTGCACACTTTAATCAGAAAGACTGATCGCTGAAATATGTCGAAGCAACTGTCCTACAGGTCAGATATCGATGGGTTACGTGCTGTAGCCGTCTTGCCCGTGGTTTTTTATCACGCCGGATACACCACTTTCAGCGGCGGGTTTGTTGGTGTCGATATTTTTTTTGTGATTTCCGGCTTCCTGATCACCTCGATTATTTTCAGGGACATCCAGGCGCAGACCTTTTCCTACCGGCAATTTTATGCCCGCCGCGTTCGTCGGCTGTTTCCCGCTTTGTTCAGCGTGGTCCTGGCCAGTTGTTTAGCCGCTTACCTGCTGCTGTTGCCTGAAGAACTGCGCGACTTCGGCCAGAGCGTTTTCAGCATGGTTCTGTTTGCGTCCAATTTTCTGTTCTGGAGTGAGTCGGGGTATTTTGCTGAAGCGGCAGAACTGAAACCGCTGCTGCATACCTGGTCACTGGCCATTGAAGAACAGTACTACCTGTTGTTTCCGATGTTTCTGCTGGCGGTTAAGCGGCTGCGCGCACAACCTTATCTGCAGTGGGTTTGGGGTTTGCTGCTGATCTCTTTTGCAGTCTCTATATGGAGTGTTTATCAGGCACCGGATGCGGCCTTTTATCTGCTACCCAGCCGTATGTGGGAACTTCTGCTTGGTTCTGTTCTCGCGATGAAGATGCCTGTGATTCGTTCCCGCGCTTTAGCTGAGTTGCTTGCTGTCACAGGTCTTGCGTTGATTGGCCTGGCGGTTTTTACCTTCGAGGCGGGCATGCGGTTTCCGGGCGCTGCTGCGCTGGCGCCGTGTCTGGGGACGGCTTTGATTATCTCCACTGGTGCCCAATTTCCCACCGCGATAACAAAATTTCTGAGTCTGCGCGCTTTGGTATTTGTTGGGCTCATTTCGTATTCGCTGTACCTGTGGCACTGGCCCATCATCGCGTTTACCAAACACTACCTGGGTACGCCGTTAACACCTGTGACTATGGCTATTCTGGTGATGCTTTCGGTGTTGTTAAGTATCTTTTCCTGGCGCTACATTGAACAACCTTTCCGTGGGGTAAGTGCCTGGATGTCGACCACAACACTGTTTCGTGCAGCCGGCGGCGTTGCGTCATTGCTGATTGTCTGTGGCTTGGTGTTTGACCTGTCGCAAGGTCTGCCAGATCGGCTGCCCGGTGATGTGGCCGCTATCGCGGCTATTGGCGAGCAAAGGCCCGCGGCTAACGAGTTCTGTGGCCCAGGTCAGTTGCACAACACGTTCAACGATCCGCGTTGTCGACTGCTTCCTGACTCGCTGGAACCTTCTATTCTCATCTGGGGAGATTCACATGCGAACGTGTTGTTGCCCGCGCTGCGGGAGAGCCTGCAACCTCTGCAGCGTAACGCAATTTATAGCGTAGCCAACGGTTGTGCGCCGCTGCTGAGTGCGCAGCGTATCGTGCAGCGGCGCAGCGGATCAGCGGGTAACCTCTCATGTCTTGATCACAATCTGGCATTATTTGAGGCCACCCGAAAGAGCGCATCCATCGAAACTGTTGTGCTTGTCGCACGCTGGGGTTTTCATGCTCAGGGTGTGGAAGTGCCCGGCAAAGAAGGCGCCGCGCGCTTCCTGCAAACAGCAAGCACTCAAGCTTCTTCAGTGGAAGAAAACAGGCAGCTGTTCTCTGCGGCGTTGACCGACACCCTTAAGCAGTTGTCCTTGGCGGGTAAGTCTGTTGTGGTGGTGGATGGTCTACCTGAGGCAAAAGGGCATGTACCTGATCTGCTGGCCAAGGCACGCTGGCATGGACGTTCTCCAGATCTGACGCAATCCACAGCTGACCTGCTCGAACGTCAGGCGCCCTTTTATCAAGCCCTGGAGCAAGCGCTTGCAGCAGAGGTGGAAGTTGGCTTTGTGTCTCTGCAAACGACTTTCTGTGACAACCGCACCTGTGCATTTGCAGACCAGGACACGCCGCTGTTTTTTGATGATAATCACCTGTCGGAGGCGGGGGTTAACAAGGTGACGCCCGTGCTGAAAGATTTTTTTCGAGCAAAGAATACTGAATACTGAAAGCGACAATGCCGCACCAAGCAGGTCCTCGGTGAGCGATGCGTTAGCCGCGGACGCCATGTCGGTCCTGCGTCTTGGTCCCTTATTTCTAGTCGGCGCCCTGTGTATTGAAGCGTTCTCGCATATTGGTGACGAGCATTCCAGATTCGTCTGGATCCCCGCCGCTGCAGCCGCGTTGTTGATCGTTGAATGGCTGGTGCTGCGTACAAAAGATGTCCCGCTTCGTTACGCTGGTCTGCTGCTCATTTTACCCTGGCTTGCAATTGTGATTGTCATGCTGCAGCACGTCAGTGTGGGTGTCATCCAGCCCACCATTGTATTCATGGCGATATCAATGATTGCCGTGGGGGCGCTGATGATGCCTTTGTGGCCGATGTTAGTCGCCCTCATCAGCAGTTCTGTAATTGTACTCTGGTTGGAGTTTGTGGTTGCGCAGGAAGAGGCTTCCGTTAGTCTCCTGGTGTTAGTCCTGACGCTGAGCGTCGCTACCCTGGTGTATCGCGTACGTCGTCGCGCCATAGTGAATGAAGTAGGACGTCGCGCGGCACAAACCGAATTAGCACTTCAGCGCTTAAAGGTTGCCAGTGCTGAACAGAAACTGGCGCTGTCGACAAATATGGCGGGTGGTATTGCGCACAAACTGAATAATGATCTGCAGACGATTGTCATCGGGTTGGAGAATGCATTGCGTCTTCTGCCAGAGCATCCGGCCGCGAAGCTGTTAAACCATGCGTTAGACAGTACTCAGAATGCTGCGGAACTGGTGAAGAAGTTACATATCCACACCGGCAAAATGAATTCAGAAAGTGAAACTTTCGACATCAAGCGGCTGTTAGATGAACCCATGCTGCGCGCCCAACTGCCTGAAGACGCTGATTTGTTTCTGTCCTTTACCGGCTTGCCCATACAGTTGAACGGTAACTTTGAAGATTTAAGGACGACTGTTTTAGC
>CBDUMB010000202.1:0-6244 GCA_965368205.1 uncultured Pseudomonadaceae bacterium
ATCAGAGTAGCTGGGGTTAACGTTAAATGAGGGGGTAAGGCTTCTGGGTCAGGCATGGCGTTCAATTAGAATTAGTTAGGATACATTTACCACATATAGAGTGTTGAGATCGGAATTAGCTACCAGTTTGAAAAACGCCGAATGGCAGCAATGGGCACATTTGAGACGGCCAAGATCGAATTTTGAACGACTGCTAAAGGGGTATCCTTGAAACCACTTTAAGTTTCCAGAAAGCCGCCGTTCAAAATTTGCATCGCTACGCGTACTTGCGCCCAATTGCGGACATGTCTCGCCTCTCAGCCAACCAGACAATTCTGGACACTATGAGAGGTGTTCATGAATCAAATCAGAAACTGGCTCGGGGTGCTGAACCGCAAGGTTGTGATCCCCACCGGCAATGATTTCTAAGCGTGCATTCGGTATGCGACTTAATAGTTCCTCACCCACCGCGACAGGGCTAATGGGGTCCGAATCCCCCCAAATCAATAGCGTCAGGGCTGCTATGCCCTCAACAGGAAGAGGTGCCGTTGCATTTTTCTCAGTAATCCAACGGGCGGTATGGGGAAAGGTCTTGAGATACCTGGTCCTCCAATCCCTGGCGCCGAGGTTTGCCATTTCTAACCCGGCAGAGGTAGCCGTTAACACCAGGCGTCGCACAGAGTCAGGTCTTTCAATAGCAATTCTTGCGGCCACAACACCACCCATCGACTGGGCAATCAGATCTACCGGGTTGTCAATCTCAGTTTCGACCAACGAAACCAGATCATCTACGCTGTTGATGTGTGAGACGGCGGGTTGATCACCCAGTCCTGGCCAACTGAATAAAAAATTTGACTCTGTCTCAGGTAAGCGCGAAGCCACTGGTTCCCAAAAAGTCGCGGCCCCTCCGGCACCTGGCAAGAATAATTTTTTTCTCATTCCAAAATGCTGAATTGGCTGATCAGGAAGCAAGGTCGATGAAACGTTCTGACTACGCAAGCCGCACGAATCAGAGGCAAGGGCGAGTCACGGTATTTATTTTTCGAACCATTTCAGACTCAACAGAGCTCCCGCGTCTACCTCAAGGCGAAATGCGTAATTTGGGTTAGAACGATAAACAAACTGTTACTGCTCCTTTTCAAAATCACACAAGCCAACTCCACCCTGCTGGGTGACATCATTGATAACTTTATCGGCGTTGTTGCGCGACCTGAACTGGCCTTTAAGCGAGACTCTATCGGTGCATGGCTTGATTCCAGCGTGGGGGTCGCTCGTTGTCCTGTGGATACGGATGATGCTGATGACCTGATTTGGATGCCTAGCGCACCAGTTTGTTGAGCACCTGGCGAACTTCATCCGCCCACTGTGCGGAAACAGTCTTACCTGCCGGCAGATTGGTCGAGCGGCGACGATAGACAACCTGGCCGTCGCCATCGACCACCAGCAACCCGGGAATGAAGTTGATGCTGTACGCCTCGCCGATGGCATCCGCATCAGCAATGGCATACATCGGAAAGTCGAGAGAGTCGACGTACGCCTTGGGATCACCGCGGCCACGTTCTTTGGAATTCAGCGTCACAATCTGCACCCCGGCGTCTGCGTACTCTGCCTGTATATCTTTCGCGTAGGGCATAAACGCTTTGCAGTACGGGCACCAGGTCGCCCAGAACACAACAACTGCTGGCTTGCCTGCCAGTAAGGCAGGAAACTCAACGGTTTTGCCGTTCACAAGATTGGTGCCGACAAATGGGGGCGCAGTGTCACCTGGACCTACGGCGTATGTGGTTGAAAATGGCGCCAGCAAGGCGATGGTGATGAAGAGGCGAGCTAAATATGTCATCTCAGCAGCTTAATCGCAGCTGCTGCCAAATGCGAACGCGTGTGCGGCTAGAGTTTGGACTCGCTTTTTAAGCGGGAGATGGCCTGCCAGGCTTTTTTGAAAGTCGGTACCGCGGTTTCTATCTGATGTCGCCGTCGAATCGCTTTCAAATCCACAGGTTGTTGCCGGTCGGCATTCTTGGTGGTGCAGTTCGATGGGTCCAGTTCAAACGCCTGAATCACGGCAGCGGGATCTTTGCCTTCTTCCAACTGGGCCAGGCGAGCAACCAGCAGCGATGCGGACAGCTCTGCGTCGAATTTGTCTGCGTAAGGCCCCAGCATCATGTCCTCGCGGGTGCGGAAATACCAACCTTCTTTGGTTTCTACAAATCGCGCTGTGCGCACAAGCCCGGGAATGCGCTGTTCTTGTTGTTTGTCTTTTTTACGGAGATCCATGCTGTTTCAGATCCGTCTGTCACTGGTTCATAAAAATGTTTGCTGCAGAAGCTGCAGGTAAAATGTGGCGTGTTTTCTGTGCCGCCCGATGTTTATCTTAATCGTCTGGAGATTACGGCAACGGTCCTGGCGCGCATTTTTTGACTGTTCGCGCAGTGAAATGAGCGCTGGTTCACAACTTCGCGCGGGCAGCTGCTGACCCGGGTATACTTCGGTCAAGTTTGAAAACGGAAAAGTCGATGTATGGTTTTGTCTTACGTGTACTGATGAATATCGCCGGGTTGTGGCTGGCCACTGTCCTTATTTCAGGCATTACGGCAGACACAACAGCGGCCCTGGTATGGGCAGCCATCTCACTGGGCTTGGTCAATGCGTTTATCCGGCCGCTGGTATTTTTCCTGACTCTGCCGGTGACTCTGCTGACGCTGGGCATCTTCATCTTGTTCATAAACGCGGCGATGCTGAACCTTGCCGCCTGGTTCGTGACCGGTTTTGACGTCGTTGGCGTGATTGATGCTCTGCTGGGCGCGATTCTGGTCAGCCTGGTCAGCTGGGTCGGGTCTGCGTTTGTTGGCGACAACGGACGATATCGAGTCATGGTTATAGAGCGACGAAGCCGTGATTAGCGCATAAATGGCCTGGGTTTGAATCACTTATAACTCCATTACCTAATCGAAGTTGTTTTAAGCAACGTGACAGGTAGAATCTCGCCGCTTTGCCAGAATAAATATTTGTCTAGGGGGACTGCATGCATATAGGTGTGCCAAAGGAAACTTGGCCCGGTGAACTGCGCGTTGCGCTGGTGCCGCTGAACGCAAAGAAACTCATTGGCCTGGGTTTCACGATCACGCTCGAAAGTGGCGCAGGAGATGCTGCGGGTTTTCTCGATTCCGCCTACGAGGAAGTGGGTGTTCAGATTTCCGCCGACCACAATCAGGTCCTGTCTGGCGCCGACCTTATTTTTCGGGTGCGCAAACCGTCTCTGGCCGAAGTGGAACATCATAAGACGGGTGCCATCAGCATCAGCTTCTTAGATCCCTTCAATGAAAAAGAACTGGTGGAATCCCTGGCCAGCCACGGTGTGGTGAGCATCTCCATGGAGATGATTCCCCGCAGCACCCGCGCACAGAAGATGGATGCACTGTCTTCTCAGGCCAACCTTGCAGGTTATGTCACCGTGATTCTGGCCGCGATGCATTGTCCTAAAATTATGCCGATGATGATGACACCTGCGGGCACAATTGCGCCGGCGCGGGTATTTGTCATTGGTGCCGGGGTGGCGGGTTTGCAGGCCATCGCCACAGCAAAACGTCTGGGCGCTCGTGTAGAAGCCTTTGATACACGTCCGGTTGTTGCAGAACAGGTTCAGTCGCTGGGTGCAAAGTTTGTTGAAATTGACCTGGGTGAGGTAGGGCAGACCGATCAGGGCTACGCCAAAGAGTTGACCCCGGAGCAAATTGAGCTGCAACGTGAGGGTCAGAAAAAGGTGATTGCGCAAAGCGATGTGGTCATCACCACAGCTCAGCTGTTCGGGCGCCCAGCGCCGGTTATTGTCAGCCGGGATATGGTTGAAGCCATGAAGCCGGGCAGCGTTGTGGTCGATATGGCGGTTGAAACCGGCGGTAATGTCGAAGGTTCGGTGTTAAACGAAGTGGTGGACATCAATGGCGTCAAAGTCATTGGTATGGGTAACCTGCCCAGCGAAGTGGCGCGTAACGCCAGCGAAATGTACTCGAACAACCTGTTCAATCTGATTGGTGATTTCTGGGACGAAGAGGCGAAAAGCCTGAATCTCAATCCCGAAGACGACATTGTGCAGGCTTGTGTCATCACCCGCGATGGCGCGGTGGTGAACGAAACCATCAAAAACATATATAGCGGGGCTTAAGAAGATGGAAGCAGTTTTACTTGGAATGGTCTTAATGCTGTCCATTTTTCTGGGCTTTGAGCTGATCTCGAAGGTGCCCGCAACGTTGCACACACCTTTGATGTCCGGTGCGAACGCCATATCAGGCATCACTATCGTTGGCGCATTGATTTCAGCCGGCAACGATTTAGGCATGATGTCCACGGTCCTTGGCGCTGTGGCGGTTGCCTTTGCAGCGATTAACGTGGTTGGCGGTTACCTGGTGACAAACAGAATGTTGAGCATGTTTAAAAAGAAAGACAGTGGTCAGCGGGGAGGTAAGGCGTGAGCATTGAACTCATCAACGTCGTCTACATTGTAGCCGCGGCGCTTTTTGTCTTCGGGCTGAAACAGCTTGGTTCTCCTGCTACAGCTGTACGCGGTAACTTACTGTCCAGCGTGGGCATGCTGATCGCAGTAGTGGCGACGCTGTTTAACGCGGAAATTCTGTCCTTCAGCTGGATAATTGGTGCGATTGTTGTCGGCTCTATCGTGGGCTATGTGGCAGCTGTGAAAATCGAAATGACCAGCATGCCGGAAATGGTGGCTCTGTTTAACGGTTCGGGTGGTATTGCCAGTCTGCTGGTAGGTTGGGCTGCGCTGTATAATCTGGACAACACAACGTTCACCTATGTGACCATCGTTGTGTCTGTGGTTATCGGCGGGCTGACCTTCACCGGCAGTATTCTGGCCTGGGGTAAGCTGTCGGAAGTGATGCCTTCGCGAGCGATCGTGTTTGGTGCGCAGCGGATCTTCAATGGTGTGCTGTTACTGGCACTGATCGCCTGCTCAGTGCTGTTCTGCCTGGATCCATCAGCCAGTTCTCCTTACCTGTTTGCGATCATCATCTTAGCCTGTGTTTTTGGTGTGATGGCAGTGTTGCCCATCGGTGGCGCAGACATGCCGGTTGTGATTTCGCTGCTCAACAGCTATTCAGGCCTTGCTGCCTGTGCCGCGGGTTTTGCGATACACAACAACATTCTGATTGTTGCGGGATCCATGGTTGGCGCCGCTGGTATCATCCTGACCAATATCATGTGTAAAGCGATGAACCGTTCACTCGCTAATGTGCTGTTCTCAGGCTTTGGTGCCGTTAAGCAGGCGACTAAGGTTGAAGGCGAAGTTAAACCCATCAATGCAGAAGATGCTGCACTGATTCTGGAAGCGGCTCAGTCGGTTACTTTTGTACCCGGTTACGGCATGGCTGTTGCTCAGGCACAGCACGTGGTCCGCGAGTTGGGTGAAATGCTTGAAGCTAACGGTGCAGAAGTAACCTACGCTATTCACCCTGTGGCGGGACGTATGCCTGGTCATATGAACGTGCTGCTTGCAGAGGCCAGTGTGCCTTACGATCAGCTGGTCGAAATGGATGACATTAACCCTCGTATTGACAAGATTGACGTGGCGGTTGTTATCGGTGCCAACGATGTAGTTAACCCGGCAGCAAATGATGATGAAAACAGCCCGATTTACGGGATGCCGATTATCAATGTGAACCAGGCTCGCACGGTATTTGTGCTCAAGCGTTCAATGGCTTCAGGTTTCTCAGGCGTGGATAACCCGCTGTTCTTCGGTGAAAACACACGTATGTTGTTTGGTGATGCAAAAGAATCGCTGGCCGCGGTGCTTAACGAGCTCAAGTAAGCGGCAGCAGTGGCGATAGCCTGAGTGAAATACTCTTTCTACGGCTATCGCCTGGTAGGTTTCTCCTTTCTGATCTGTTTCCTGGTCTCGTCGTTTTTTCTGCACGCACGAGGTGTTTTCTTTCCCCAGTGGATGGCTGACTTTGATGTCAGCCGCACAGAATTGTCGTTGGCAGTCAGTCTGACTCTGTTTGCGGGCAGCTGTTTTGCACCGCTGATGGGTTTCCTCATCGATAAATTCCCTGTACGCAACATTATCTGTGTGGCATCGCTGTGGATGGCGATTGGGTATCTGCTGCTTGGCCAGGTGGCGTCATACTGGGCGTTTATGGCCGTGTTGATCCCGTTTCAGGGGTTAGCCTGGTTAGGTGTCGGTCCCTTGGTGCACACCAAATTAATGGTGAACTGGTTCACCCGCAACCGCGGCATGGCGCTGGGAATT
>CBDUMB010000203.1:0-6243 GCA_965368205.1 uncultured Pseudomonadaceae bacterium
TAGGTACTGAAGCACAGAAAAAACAGTGGCTACAACCGCTGCTTGACGGTGAGATCCGCTCAGCATACGCCATGACCGAGCCCGCTCTGCCTTCTTCTGATGCTAAAAATATCAGCACCAGCGCGGTCCTCGACGGTGACGAGTGGGTCATCAACGGTGAAAAATATTACATCTCCGGCGCTGGCGACCCACGCTGCAAGATCATGATCACCATGGTTAAAACCAGCCCTGACGCAGCGCCCAGCCGCCAGCAATCACAAATTCTGGTACCCATCGATACCCCCGGAGTTGAAATCCTCGGTGGTATGGAAGTCTTCGGCGAAGACCATGCACCCCGCGGTCACATGCACCTGCGTTTTACCGATGTGCGGGTGCCCAAAGAAAATATCCTGTTGGGTGAAGGTCGTGGTTTCGAAATCTCTCAGCTGCGTTTAGGGCCGGGACGCATCCACCATTGCATGCGCTCCATCGGCAAAGCCGAACTGGCGCTGGAACTGCTGGTGAAACGCGCTGGCAGCCGCACCGCATTTGGCAAACCCATCGCCAAGCTGGGCAAGAACATTGAAATGATCTCCCGTGCGCGCATCGAGATTAACGCCATGCGGTTATCCGTTCTGCAGGCAGCCAAAGCTATGGATGTATTGGGCAATAAAGAAGCCCGCGTTTATGTCAGCGCGGTGAAAGCCATGGTGCCGGAAAAAGTCTGCGAAATAATTGACCAGGCGATACAGATTCACGGTGCCGCCGGTGTCTCCCAGTGGACGCCACTGGCCGGCCTGTATACCGACATGCGTCACCTACGTTTTGCAGACGGACCTGACGAGGTGCACCACATGGTGGTTGGCCGCGCAGAACTGCAAAAATATGACCTCTGGTAGCGCTGTCCATGACTGACAATCATTCAGACACAACGCCGGAAGGTTACAACGTCAGCGCGGTGGAAAGCTGGATCAGCCAGCACGTAGCTGATCTGAAACCGCCGTTCAAATGGACCCGCCTCGAAGGCGGGCATTCCAACTTGACCTATCAACTGGAAGACAGCACAGGTGCGCTTGCAGTGATCCGGCGCCCGCCTCAGGGGCAGCTGCTGCCTAAAGCCCACGACATGTCACGGGAATGGGCTCTGATTTCAGCGCTGGGGAAAACGGATGTGCCGGTGCCCGCTGCTTACGGTTTTTGTGAAGACCCGGAAGTGACCGGCGCCTGGTTTTACGTGATGGGCCACATCAATGGTCACCCACTGTATACCTCTGACGATACACGTCAGTGGGTACCTGAATCAGAACGCCGCAAAATGGCTATGTCGTTCATCGATGTGCTGGCACGCCTGCACGCCGTCGACCCGGATGAAGTAGGCCTGGGCGATCTGGGGAAGAAGGAAAACTATGTCGGGCGCCAGCTGAAAACCTGGTATCGATCCTGGACGTCATCGGTGGAGCCCGCAGATTATGACGACCCACGTGCTCACGAGTTGCAACAGTACTTTTTAGACCATATGCCTGATCAGGGGCCGGCGCGGGTGGTACACGGCGATTATGGCCTGCACAACGTCCTGATTGGTCCGGAACATACCGTTGCAGCCGTTGTTGACTGGGAAATCTCAACCTTAGGTGATCCGTTAGCAGACCTGGCTTACGCCTTGAACGCATGGCCCGACCCTCGTGATGCAGAACCGATTGTACCGGAAGCCGCTACCGCGCCACCCGGATTCCCCACCCGCACTGAACTGGCAGACCGCTATGCGGAACAAACCGGTCGAGACCTGTCGCGCTTGAATTATTACGTGGCTTTTAATCGCTGGAAAACCGCTGCGATTGTGCATGGCGTTTATGCGCGCTACTGCGAAGGCAAAAAAAGTACCGAAGGCATTGATCTGGAAGAAATGCGCAATCGCATTGATCGCGCGTTGACGCTATCGGAACAGGCGATAGGACGCACTTAACTCTTAGCGCCTTAAAATTCATAAATCGGCAGGCTCATATGTTGTTTAAAGTTTTTTTGCTTGTGTCCACGTCCCTGATCCTTACCGCATGTGGCGGTGGGGGCGGCGGCGGTAGCAATGGCGGAGGGGGCAACCCTCCCCCGCCACCACCCACCGCGCAAACTGATTTTGAACGCGGCATTTTCAACGACCCGGCACTTTTCTCCAACATCTGTCTTAACCCGCGCAACAGTGGCGGGTTTAACGACGCACAAGGCAACGCAACAGATGAAAATGAATGGCTGCGCGCCTGGAGTCATGATCTGTATCTCTGGTATGACGAAATTGTAGACGCAGACCCTGAAGCCTTCGACACGCCCACCTACTTCGACCTGATGCAGACCAACGCACTCACACCATCAGGCGCGCGCAAAGATCAGTTCCATTTCACGTTCGATACCGAAGCCTGGAGAGCATTGAGTCAATCCGGTGAAAGCGCCGGCTATGGTGCGGAGTTTATTCTGATCAGTGCAACACCGCCTAGAGAGATTGTGGTGGCGTTGGTTGAACCGAATTCTCCAGCGGATCAGGCAGGCATCACGCGTGGCTCCAGAGTTCTGCTGGTAGACGGCGTAGACGCCATTAACAACAACACCCAGACTGGCGTCGATGCGCTCAATGCAGGGTTGTTCCCCAGCAGCATCGGCAGCAGCACCCGACTGCGCATTTCAGACTTTGACGACAGCAATGTCCGTGATGTCGACCTGGTCTCCGAAACGATTACACAGAACCCGGTCCCGGTCACCGACGTGTTCCAGACCAGCAGTGGTCCGGTGGGTTACCTGTTGTTCACGACCCATATAGCGCCTGCAGAAGCCGCCCTGGTGGCCGCCGTCGAAGACTTTGCGACCGCGGGTGTTACCGATCTGATTCTTGACCTGCGTTACAACGGGGGTGGATTCCTCGATATCGCCAACCAGATCAGCTATATGATCGCCGGGCCATCCGCGGCATCGGGGCGGGTATTTGACGAAACTCAATTCAACGACAAGTACCCAACGATCAATCCGGTCTCTGGGCAGGCACTGGCACCCACCCCCTTTCATGAAGTGACTCAGGGCTTTTCACTGTCTCCCGGGACCCCTCTGCCGAGCATTAATCTGAACCGGGTATTCATACTGTCCAGCGCCGAAACCTGCTCCGCCAGTGAAGCCATCATCAACGGTCTGCGCGGAATTAACGTGGAGGTAATCCTCATCGGCGAAACCACCTGCGGCAAACCCTACGGCTTTTATCCCACCGACAATTGCGGCACCACTTACTTCACCATTCAATTCCGCGGCATCAATGCGCAGGGTTTTGGCGATTATGCAGACGGCTTTATCCCCAGTGAAAACCCGGTTGAAACCGTGGACGTACAGGGCTGCGAAGTGGCGGACGACTACAGTCGCGCGTTAGGTGACCCCACTGAAGCCAGGTTAAGTACCGCACTGGATTACATCGCTACCGGGCAATGTGTGGTACCGATTCGCTCAGCCCAGAGCGCTTTTAAACAACCGAGCCTGCAGCGTTCAGACGGCTTGGCTCTGCAGAAAAGCGGCCAGATGCCGGGTATGGTCATCTCCAGATGAACGTTTTGCCGGGCATTTCGTCACTGTGCTGTGTGTGCTTGCTGAGCTTGCCGCTTCTTGTATCCGGCTGTCAGGCAAAGTCTGAGCCTTACCAGGGCGCGTACGTTGATCAGCTGAGTGACCAGCAGATCCAGGAGGTCAGCAACGTGATCCAAAAGGATCTGGCGCTGAACGCGGCGCCTTTGTTATCCGCCAATGTCTTTCAGAAAAGTCCTATTCTCGTTTTGGCGCCTGCGCTTGCCAATACGCCTCAGGGAAAACTCGCCACCGGCCGCAGCATCGAACCTCCACCGAGATTCCAACTGATCGCTAACAGTGAAGATTGTCTGCTCGAAAATGTAGCAACAGGCAGCAGATACGCCTTGAGTTTCGGCTGCATGACGACAAAGCCGACACAATTGAGCCGCGACCTGTGGATCGATTCGCGACAGACAAGCATTCCCATCACCCTGGTAACGCCTGTCAGCGGCAACCAGCCTGCACCACTGGTTATCCTGATTCACGGTCATGGCGGTACGCGCCACGAGGCAGGCGGTTTCACCCAGGTCGCCCAGGCGCTCGCGCAACAGGGCATCGCCAGCGTACGCATGGATTTTCCAGGTTGCGGGGACAGCAAAGAGTCTTTTGCACAAAACAATTTATCTAACATGTTGGCGGACATTGCCGCCGCACATCAATACGCTGAAACAGAACTGGCCATCGATTCGAGTCGCATCGGCGCACTGGGGTTCAGCATGGGTGGCCGCCTGGCTCTCCTGTACAGTCAGGCGATGCCAGTCAAATCCATGGCTTTGTGGGCACCCGCGGCCACTGATGGCGCGGTTTCACTGGTCGAGATGTTTGGCGGCCAATCCGGCTATGAGCAAATGAAAAGGCGAGCAGAGCAGGATGGCGCCGTACCATTCACAACGTCATGGGGGCAGCAACAGCTTCTCGGACACCAGTTTTTTACCGATATTGAAAACTCACAACCCAGCTCTGCCATCAAACAGTTCAGCGGCAACCTGTTCGTGTTGTATGTCAGCCTGGACCAGGTGGTGAAGCCATCTGTGCCGCAAGCTGTCTATCAACAGGCAATACAAGCCTCAACACGTAAGACTTATGTTGTTGAGCAGGCTGACCATGGTCTGGGGCTATTCAGCAACGAACCCGAACTCACCGCCCAGGCTGTAAATGAGACAGTCGCCTTTTTTAAACAGTACCTCTAAAGCCTGCTGCAGGCCCGCGATTGGCACACCTGCCCAGACGCGGTAGTCTTCTTCCAGGAAAGGGGAGACATCATGAGAGACGTTGTATCTATACCAATGATCTGGGTGACATCATTGGTGGTTGCACTAACGGGACTACTTACGCCGGGTTACGGTTACAGCGCCCAGGCCGGCTCCGAGTTTGGTGATTTATACGCAGCCAATTGTGCGGTATGCCATGGTGAGAAACTCGAAGGCGCAGCTCAGGGTGCACCACTGCTTGGCCTTGAGCTGAAACACGGCCAGAACGTCGAGCAGCTGATCACAAGCATCAGCGACGGTTTTCCAACACAGGGTATGCCTGCCTGGAGGGATACACTCACGCTCCAGGAAATCAAAAGTCTGGCGTTGTGGATATCTGAAAACCGCAGCGGGCTGTTGTATTCAGACTTCAAAATAGACAGCGAACTGCAAATTCCAGCAGCGGTACAGCACAGCGAACATCACAACTTTGTCATCACCACGGTTGCAGAACATATCGACCCACTGCCGTTTTCCATTGCACCCCTGCCGGATGGACAAATCCTGGTAACGGAAAAAATGCGCGGTTTGCGTATCGTCTCCACCGACGGCAGTTTATCGCCGATTATCACCGGCACACCGGCAACATACGGCGATGCGCGCACCGGCGGCGGTGGTTTGGAATATGGTATGGGCTGGTTGCTGGATGTTGCTTTGCACCCGGACTACGAGAACAACGGCTGGGTTTATCTACACTACACCGATCGCTGTGAAGACTGTAATGACATCAGCCGGGAAATGCAGCGACCAGTTTCTATGAATGCACTTGTCAGAGGGCGAATAGAAGACAATCGCTGGGTAGATGAACAGATCATATGGAAAGCAGATCTGGCCTACTATTCACCCGCCTCGGACGTCGCCGCTGGTGGCAGAATAGCATTTGATCCGGATGGTTTTGTATTCCTCAGCATCGGCATGCAGAGTATTGATCTGATTCAGGACCTGAGCGCGCCGCACGGCAAAATTCTGCGCCTTCATGATGATGGACGCATACCAGCAGATAATCCCTTTATTGACCACCCAACAGCCAACAAAGCCATCTGGAGCTACGGTCATCGCTCGCCCCAGGGTCTTGAGTTCGACCCGATTGAACGCCAGCTGTGGGAAACCGAGCATGGACCCAGGGGTGGTGACGAGGTCAATCTGCTGCTGCCCGGTCACAACTATGGTTGGCCAGCGTTTTCCAAAGGACAGAACTACAACGGCTCACAGGTCAGCTGGGGCAAGAAACAGGGCATTGAGTTGGAACTCAAAGATATCGATCAACCCGTGGTGGACTTGACTCCCTCCCCCGCAGTTTCAAGTTTTGTGCTCTACGAAGCAGCTGCTTTCCCAGCCTGGAAACACCAGTTCCTGGTCGGCTCCCTTAAAGCCGCCGATGTTTATCGGCTGAAAATAGTGGACAACAAACTCGTTGAACAGG
>CBDUMB010000204.1:0-6242 GCA_965368205.1 uncultured Pseudomonadaceae bacterium
GGGCAGAAACACGCAGACCATGCGTCGAAACGTCAGCCTTATACTGAGGTTCTGGTTCTGTCCGAGATACAGAGCAGCAAGAAACACAGGTAAATGCAGCCAGATAAACCACTTTGATGCAACGCCATCGCTCATCTCTGCCAGCACCCAAAGCAGCCGCCACTCGGCATGCAGGGCAGCATCCAGTTCGTGGGTGAACAGCAGTGCAAGCCCAAGATTGAATAAAATGGTGGGGCCGCTCATCTACTGGTAAGTGCGACCTTTGTGTTTCAGCCAACCGTGCGGGTGCCTGTTGGCGGGATCATGGTGCGTCCAATGCACCACACCACCTTTGTTGTTGTATTCGTACTCACCAAAGAAGGCGACGGTGTCGCCTCGGCTTAAGTTGGCAATTCGGGGCGCCAGATCGATATTGTGCGCCACTAGAATGGTCTGGTCTAAAGCCGTTTCAAGCAGAAAGCGTTGGTGCCTGCTGCCGTTATTATCATCGGACAGTACTCGCACCACTGTGCCTTCGCCGCTGATCTGCAAGTCACTGATCTGGCGATTAAAAGCGTCGAGAAGCGCTTGTGCGTTAGCCGTTGGTGCGCTTTCGGGTGCCGTTAAGTTATGACCAGGTGCGGCAGTATCCAGTTGGTTGTAGCCGAGCAATGCAAGGACTACAGCAACAGCTAAGGTGGTCAGCTTACTTTTACTCATGGTAAGTCACGTGTTTTTGCGCATTATTTGGCGGATGCCAACAGTTCTTTTAAATCACTGTCGGGGTCTGCCAGCAGCGCCTGGTCGACGCTTTTGCCAATCAGTTGCTTACACACCATGAATTCTTTAGGGCTGTTGACTGCATCAGCAGCAACAACTTTGCCATCGTCCAGTTAAAACACGGCAAACTTATTTTCCGCCATGTCGCCGCGTACAATCTGGCTGCTGCCGTCGGCAGAGAAACCAACCATCTGTAGTTTCAGTTCGTATTGATCGGACCAGAACCAGGGGATGGCGGCGTAGACTTTGTCGCCGCCTAATATGTTTTCAACAGATACCCGTGCCTGTTCCATGGCGTTAGGTACAGACTCAAGCCTCAGCCTGCGGTTCAGCAATGGATTGGGGTGATTGCTGCAATCCCCAGCCGCGTAAATGTCAGGGTCGGATGTACGGCAGTGATCATCAACCACAATACCGTTGTCCACCTCCAGGCCCGCATCCTGTGCAAGTTCTACGTTGGGGATGATACCGATACCGACAATCACCAGGTCTGCGTCGAATTCGGTGTCGCCACATAACACCTTGCGTACCTGGCTGTCGCCGGAAAATCCTGTGACGCCGGTGTCGGTATGAATATGAACGCCACGGGAAGTATGTAACTGGTGGTAGTAAGCTGACATTTCCGGCGTCGTGACGCGTTGCAGGATGCGCGATTCCATTTCCAGGACATGTACATTCAGCCCCTGTTCTACACCTACGGATGCGACTTCCAGGCCGATGTAGCCGCCGCCGACAATCACCAGGCTTTTGCCGGGCGCCATTTCCGCGCGAATGGCGTCAACGTCAGCGATGGTACGCAGATAATGAATGCCGGGTAAGTCGGAGCCCTCAATGCTGAGCTTACGCGGGCGACTGCCGGTGCTGATGATCAGTTTGTCGTAGGCAAGCGTTTCGCCATTGTCGAGACTGACCGTTTTGTTGTCGCGATCAATAGCTGTTGCCGTGGTGTTCAGTTTCAGGCTGATGTTTTTGTCTTCATAAAAGGATGCGGGCCGCAGGTAAACGCGATCAAGGCTCTGTTCACCGGATAAATACTGCTTCGACAGCGGCGGACGCTGGTAGGGCACATGCGGTTCGTCGCCGATGATTGTGATGGCCCCTTCGTATTTTGCCTGGCGCAGACTTGCCGCTGCCTGTCCTGCAGCGTGACCTGCACCAATAATCACCATCCCCGACATAATCCGTCTCCTTAAACGCAATCAATCAAAAGGCCTAGTTTACCCTGTCGTGATAAGCTTTTCGCACTTTCAATTGTCATCGCGGGGGCGGGTTGTGGCTGAATTTTTAACGCTGCATGAGATCATCAAAAAAGCGCGTGAAAACCTTGATCAGGGTGCCTGGGATTATCTGATTGGCGGTGCGGACACGGAAAGCGCTCTGCGGCGCAACCGGGCCGGGGTCGAGTCCTGGCTGTTCAAGCCGCGTATTCTGAATGATGTGACAGAGGTGGTCTGTAATACCGAATTGCTGGGTCAGCCGTTGCGCATACCGGTCATCATGCCGCCGATTGGCTCTGTGCAGGCATTTGAAGCCAGTGGCGCCGCCAGTGTGGCGCAAGCGGTGGATGAATTTGGCATCCTGCAGGTGCTCAGCTCGGTGTGTACGCCGGATTTTGAAACGCTGGCCGCTCAACATCCCGGGCCGCGTATTTATCAGTTGTATCTCACCGGCGATGAAGCGTGGATGGATGACATCATCAGTCGCGCCCTGGAAGCCGGCTACACCGGGTTTTGTTTAACCGCCGATACCCAGACTTATTCACGCCGGGAACGGGACATTCTGAAACGCTATGTGCCTTTGTCCGGGCGAATTGCCGGGGGCGGCGACTTTAAAGCCCAGGCCGCGATGACCTGGGATACCGTTGCCCACATCAAAGAAAAGTTTTCCATCCCACTGCTGATCAAAGGGGTGGGGGTAGGTGAAGACGCCCGGCGCTGTGTGGAGATGGGGGTTGACGTTGTCTGGGTCAGTAATCACGGCGGCCGTCAGCTGGATCATACGCGTGCCTGCATTGATGCCCTGCCCGAGGTTGTAGAAGCCGTTGCAGGTAAAGTGCCGGTAGTGGTGGATGGGGGTTTCATGCGCGGTGCAGATGTGGTCAAAGCGCTTTGCCTGGGTGCAACTGCCGTTGGTATGGGTCGTTTTGAGGGCCTGGCTCTAGCCGCTGGAGGAGCACCCGCGCTGTTAACTGCGTTGGGGATTCTGGAACATGAAATTAACACGACCATGGCGCTGGCCGGGGTTAACAGCCTTACTCAATTGAACCCGGATCTGCTCTGTCGAGACGCGCCGTTGGCCACATCACATGTCCTGTCGGCTTTTCCGTTGTTGAGTGAAGGCTACTAGAGGTTCAGGGTCACAGCGGCTTATTTCGAGTCGCGCGGCACCGGCATGGGAAAGGGGGTGACTTTGTCACCCTTGCTGTCGACCACTTTTGCCACGCCTTCTTTTTCTACTTCATCGATACGCACGATGGCGTGCATGGGGATGAATGAGCGCTGTACGCCGTCGAATTCGGTGCGCAGACGTTCTTCGCTGGGGTCGATCAGCATCTGCGAGCGGGTGCCGAAGGTATAGTCTTCGATCTCAACAAAGCCATAGAGCTCGCTCTGGTAGATGCTGTGTGCATACAGCTCATAAATCTGTCCCTGATTGTGGAAAATCACGCGGTAGATGTGTTTTGGCTGATCTCGTTCGCTCATAAAAGATACTTCTGGGTCTGTAGGCATTAGCGCCAGGGCAGAGATTGGTCCAGTTTGCCAGGTTTCAAGGCCCGGGAGCTAGGGAAACTCGCGATAAATTGTAAGTGTCCTGGTACAACAACCTTCGAGGAAGGCTTAATGAGTGTGGTTCTGTGTGCTGGGTTTACCCTATAATGCGCGCCCTTCTAAACCTCGCCTGTTGCATGTAATGGCCAAAAAACTGTTTGTAAAAACTCACGGCTGTCAGATGAACGAGTACGACTCTGCGCGTATGCATGACGTGCTGCGCGAGCAGGGTGATTACGAGTTGGTTACTGATGAGAACGAGGCCGACGTTATTCTGCTCAATACCTGTTCGATACGGGAAAAAGCACAGGAAAAAGTCTTTCATCAACTGGGTCGCTGGCAATCGCTGAAAAAAGCCAACCCGGACCTTGTTATTGGTGTTGGCGGCTGTGTGGCGAGCCAGGAAGGGGATGCCATACGTGCCCGTGCGCCGTATGTAGATATGGTGTTTGGTCCGCAGACCATCCACCGCCTGCCACAGATGGTGGATGCTGCGAAAGTACAGAAGCTGCCGGTGGTAGACGTCACGTTCCCGGAAGTGGAAAAGTTTGATCTTCTGCCTGAACCGAAGGTGGATGGCCCCGCAGCATTTTTGTCCATCATGGAAGGCTGCAGTAAATATTGCTCGTTCTGCGTTGTACCTTATACACGGGGCGAAGAAGTCAGTCGCTCAGTTGATTCGGTGATGCAGGAAGTTGTTGCACTGGCCAGGCAGGGTGTTCGCGAAATTCACCTGTTGGGGCAGAATGTGAATTCCTATCGGGGGGCAATTGACGATGACTTTGCCGATCTGGCTGAGTTAATTCACTACGTCGCGGCTGTAGAGGGTGTCGATCGGATACGCTTTACAACGTCGCATCCACTGGATTTTTCCGACACGCTGATTCAGGCTTATGCTGAAGTGCCGGAGCTGGTTGATCATCTGCATCTACCGGTACAGTCTGGCTCTGATCGTATTCTCCAGGCGATGAAACGCGGCCATACGCGTGCCGATTACGTAGAAAAAATTGCTCGACTGCGCGAAGTCAGACCCAATATCAGTTTATCTTCTGACTTTATCATCGGTTTTCCTGGTGAAACCCAGGCCGACTTTGATGACACCATGGCGTTGATAGAAGAGGTTGGCTTTGATGTCTCTTTCAGCTTTATTTACAGCGCCAGACCAGGAACGCCCGCTGCGGCACTGCCTGACGAAACGCCTGAGGCATTAAAAAAGACCTGGCTGCAGCAGTTACAAAGCCGTATCCGTGAGCAGGCTGAGGAGATTTCACGGCAGATGGTCGGCACACGGCAGAAGTTGTTGGTTACCGGGGTATCGAAAAAAGATGCCAGCCAGCTGGCCGGTCGAACGGAAAACAACAGAGTTGTAAATTTCACGGGTGACCAGAATCTGGTCGGCGAGTTTGTGGAAGTTGTGGTGACTGAAGCGCTGCCGAATTCTCTTCGTGGCGAACAGGTGAGCTGAAAAGCCACAAAAACTTCATTTGACAGGGTTTCTTGTCGGTCTATGCTTGGGTCCTGAATTGATCTGTCGCAAAAATACTATGGTGAAAATTGGAAGAAAATAGTTCCGCGGAATCTTCGCAAGAGACACTTGCCGAAGACCAAGCACAAGTTGTCGCCCTCACCCGCAGGGTAGTACTAGAACCTAACGATTCCCAACGCCTGAGCGCGCTGTGTGGACCAGTCGACCAAAATCTCAAACATCTGGAAAGACGTCTTGCGGTCAGCATTCGCAATCGCGGTAACGAGTTTCAGGTCAGTGGGCCTGAGCCTCGCGTAGAAGCCGCCGCGGCGCTGCTACATCAACTGTATAGAGAGACCCACGACCGGGATACCATTGACCCTGATTTTGTGCATCTGTATCTGCAGGAAGCCGGGGTTGAAGCTCTGGTGCAGAACACTCCGGTGACGCAAAGCAAAACCAATCAGGGTGGTGATGATTCCGCTGAGCTGATCATCCGAACTTTTAAAAAACCGATAAAACCGCGCGGTGGCAATCAGCAGTCTTATACACGTTTGATACGAACACACGACATTAATTTCGGGATAGGCCCAGCCGGTACCGGTAAAACATTTCTTGCTGTGGCGTGCGCTGTGGAGGCCCTCGAAGCGCAGCGTGTCTCACGTATTCTTCTGGTCAGGCCGGCAGTGGAAGCTGGCGAAAAGTTAGGTTTTCTACCTGGCGATCTGGCGCAGAAAATCGACCCCTACCTGCGCCCTCTGTATGACGCATTGTATGAAATGATGGGGATAGAGCGGGTAACCAAGTTCATTGAGCGGAATATTATTGAGGTTGCACCGCTTGCTTATATGCGCGGGCGAACGCTCAACAACGCTTTTATCATTCTCGATGAAAGTCAGAACACCACAGTGGCGCAGATGAAAATGTTTCTGACGCGCATCGGCTTTGGCTCTACCGCGGTGATTACTGGTGATATTACCCAGATAGACTTGCCTCGGGGAGAGCGTTCCGGGTTGGTCAATGTGCGCAATGTGCTGCGCAATATAGACGGTATCAGCTTTACTCATTTTGGCTCTAAAGACGTGGTTCGGCATCCTCTGGTGCAACGTATTGTTGATGCTTATGCTGCTGCCGAAAGTCGTGCTGATGCGGAAAACGGTCGAGATGCCAATCGATCTGCAAGTTGATGCCGCTACATCTGTTTCTTTGGAAACGCTCGAATCCCGTATTCACATTTGCCGCCAAGCCTT
>CBDUMB010000205.1:0-6230 GCA_965368205.1 uncultured Pseudomonadaceae bacterium
CACCGGCGGTTGCGCAAGCTGATTCTGCCGGGTTTTGGCGCCACTGCGCTGCGTCGGGACATAGGCACGACCTACCAGACGTTCGCACAGGACCTTAACGAACAGGTCGATGTGCCATCGGATCTGTACGCATTGGCATGCCGGACCATGGCGCGAGCACTTAATCAGACGCAAATCAAAGCTGCTGTAACCTCGTCTGGGCTGAGCCATCTGTTGCGATTTGAAGATGAATTTATCGCAGCACTACAGCTCAGCCCGGCACAGCAAACACAGTGGTTTGCCCGCCCCGCCTACCAGCACGCTCGCAAGACTTCCTTCGATTTTTTTAACCAGATTCTGAACGAAAGAAAGCGTGGCGCACGCAAAGATGATTCTCTCGATATCATCCTGTCGCGCTCAGAAACCTCAGATTTTACGCCCCTGAGTGACACGGAAATCATCGAAAGTATCTACCTGCTCAGTATCGCAGGGGTGGGCAATATCGCCCACTTCCTGTGCACCATGATGTGGAAAATCGCCGGTACGCACTGGCAAACTGCTGTACGGCAGGAACTGGCTGATGTTGACCTGGCAAATCTTGACGGCATGAAAGCGCATCCGGTACTAAAAGCCCTGATCAACGAAACTGAACGACTCTACCCACCCGCGCCAGTTATCCCTAAACGCACCACCCGCAATATCGAATTCCTCGGCCACCAGATCCCCGAGGGTACCCTCGTGCTGCACCTGCATACCCTGTCGCACTATGAAGCTGAGACATACAATTCACCGTTTGAGTTTCAACCGCAACGCTGGCTGGACGGTTCCCCGGCCAAAACAAATGCTTTTGGTGGCGGCAAGCACCTTTGCCTGGGTATGGGTGTGACCAGAGCGTTCTTACCCCTGTTGGCCGGCTTGTTATTACGAGACTATAGACTGGATATGTCCAGCGCACCGCATGGCAGGGAAATTGACCCGGATTTTGGATCCGTACCCCTCAGTACTGTCATGCCTGTAACGTTGCGGTGCTTGGCTGAGTGATTTTAGAGAACTACCAGCGCCAGGACACGCCAAGAACAGGTAAGAGTGGCAGCATTTCCTGCGCATCGCGTTCTGTCGCCGAGCTGTATTCGTAGCCGCCAACATTTGACCTGTCAGTCAGGTTTGTCACATCAAGATAGACCTCCAGGCTGCCCCGCGGCACCGCAATCATGCGGGAAACGTGGGCATCGATCGTAAAGAACGAGGGCAGCCTGCTGCCATACAACGATCCCGTCAGCTGATCATCAGTAGTAACAAATTCCGTGGTCGGCAGACCACTGTGATAACTGCCTTTCAGACCCAGACGCCAGCGTGCACTCTGCCATGAAAGGCCCGCTTTTACAGCCAGCTCCTGGTCCCATGGCCTGGCAACCTCGCGCGATAAAGTGGTCTCTTCAGCAGAGGCGCGAGTGGCATTGATATACCACGATAGCGTCTCGCTGACTTTGTAACTCAGTGACAGCTCCGCACCACGCATACGGGCTTTGCTTGTCTCAATTTCGAACCGGTCCCCCTGCAGTTCAGGAATCAACACCCAGGTGTTGTACAGGTTCTCAAAATGCGACCAGGGATTACCTATCTGGCGTAGATACAAATCCAGGCGAACCCGCAGCTTATCGTTCGGTGCATAGATACCCGACAGATTGATCTGGTCCGAATGCTGTGGGTTAAACAATTCAGCTCTGCCGTCATCAATCTGAATTTCGTATAAATGCTGTTGTTGCGTATAACGCCCCACATTCAGCGCAAATCGCCACGCTTCAGACAGCTTATAATCTATATTTATACGGGCGCTGAATTCACTCACATGAACCGGATCAATATCCTGGCCGTCATAGCGCAGACCTGTTTCGATACGCCAACCAGAACCAAAAGCCCTGGTGTACGAGATATAGGCCTGGGATGAATCACCCGAACGATCAACTTCAACGTCGCGCTGCAGAGTTGAACCCCTCAACCCCGGTAACGCCAGTGGCCCATAGTCCGCCGCAAACTCAGCTTCAAAATCAGCCTTCTGGCGGGCAAACGACCAGCCTGCACGCCATTGTGATGTCGAACCACGCTGCCACTCCCAATGATTGGACAGCTCATACGTATTGAACTCGCGCTGCTCCTCCAGCGCGCCAACACTCGCCATCGAATCATCAACGCGACCCCACCGCGTCTTATCTATGTTGACAGTAGAAAACTGCCAGGTGCTGCTGAGCTGGCCTTGATGGTCCTGCTGCCAGCGCATCCAGAGGGCACGGAAATCATCATTACTGCGGCTCACTTGCGTATCCTGACGGACAACCACCCGATCTCGGCTGTTCACAGCGCCAAGGGTGAACGTGGTTTCGCCTGTAGATCGAGTCAGATGCAACAGCTCGTCCTGGAAACGAGGTGTGCCATAGTCAGTTTCGAACTGTCCGATGGCTTTATCAATCAAACTGCGTCGAGCGGACACTACCCAGTTCCAGTTTCCCGCCCAGCCCCGGGCATCCGTTGACGCCGTGATGAAATTCAAATCGACCCCACCACTGAATTTAGCCGTTGGTTCAACCAGTTCCAGATCAACAACACCACTCATACGTGAACCCAGATCAACCGGAAAGCCTGCCACATAAATATCCGCAGAGTCGATAATGTTGATATTCACCGCACCAAAGAGGTCCTGCACCGAAGGCAGATGAAACGGTTCCAGCAGTTCAATACCGTCCAGACGATACAACACTTCATTATTGTCACCGCCGCGGAACTGATAACGAGCGGATATACCATTAGTTGCAACACCCGGCAGAATATCGATCCCGCGCAACACATCTCTACCCAGACTGGGCAGGGTTAACAGATCTTCGTGATCAAGGCTTGCTGCCAACTCGCGCTCGCGTCGGACGCGGTAGGGGCTGGTGACCACCACCTCTTCCATGAAAGACGCACGGCGGACGGCTGCTTCTGGCGCCGGGTTAACTGCTTCAGCCGGTGTTTTGATGCGTTCAACATAGCTGTTGTTGGGGTCAACGCTGACCAACTGCAGATTATGGGGTCGCAGCAGCTGATCAAGCTGCTCCATGGGAGGAAGATCTGCATCCGGCACCGCGGTGACCACCATCCGTGAAGGTACCAAACGTGTCGTCGACACAACGTTCAATCCAACCTCGGTAAAGCGATCCAATACCTTGCGCAGAGGCTCTCCCATTTCAATGGCAAATGGCCGGACACTTTCGCTTGCGAGCACCCCAGCGCAGTAGCTGCACAAAAGCAGGAACAGCAGTTTTTTATAAAAAGTAAGTTGGCAGCGGCGCATAGGCGCGCAAGCTTACGGGTTTGCTGTCAACGCTTAAAGTCCAAGATGATCTCGTCTTGCGCTTCACGCCAGACCAGGCCCGTACTACGAGTAATAATCTCCAGCGCCTGTCTGGGTGTCATATCGCGCAGATCGCCATCCACCTGTTCATTGGCCACGCTGACTTCCACACCGTGATCGGCAAAGCGCACGGTTTTGCCCAGGTCGTGACCTATCTGGCTGACCAATGCGGTTAAAGCACGTGATTGGTAACCAGCGGGTGCAACATGTATCCATTCCCAGCGCGGGTCTGACAGCGACTCCTGATGCAGCTTCTGACCACTGCCATCAACGGTAACAACTTGTGCCTGAGCACTATCGACCTTACCACTTTTGACCCTGGCAACCTGAGTACCGAATTCGGAAGTGACCTCCGCAGCCCCTTCGCGCACCGCAACCTGCAGCGCACTATCCGCCAGGCTGACCATGAATCGAGTGCCTATATCCCGCACATCCGCCAGAGGCGTTTGCACCAGAAAATCTGCCAATCCCTGTGTATCGATGTAGACCGAACCCTGTTCCAACTGCACTGTCGTATCGTTCTGGATAGACAAAGACGTTGCATAACCTAAGCGCAGATCAGCCCCGTCGCTGCGCTCGAACCGTACCGGTTCCAGACTGTATAAATGATCGCCTTCACTCAGCGTCATATTCTGTGGCGCCTCATAGCGTGTCGAATTTAATTCAAAAGCACCACTGGTGACGACCACCTCCCAGTTCCGGGACTGCTGCACGTCATTGAACATCCACAAAGAGCCCACCAGCACGCCGATGCTGGCAGCCACACTCAGCAGGCGTCGGCGGCGACGCTGTTTCTTTGCGGCGACAAGCGATGACCAGTCGTTTTTCAGCAGGTCATACGCACGCTGACTGGCCGCTTGGGGTGGTTGTGGACGTGGTCCGGCAGCTGTGAGAATCTGTTTGATCTCCATATCGACAGCCTGCTCGTCATCCGTATTTTGACCGTCATTCATGTTTGGGCTCCCCCAGAGCCGAATGGCACAACATTTGTCTGCTCTGCACTCTGGCTGATTTGTTCATAAGCATTACGAAAGGCGGTACGCGCCCGTGCAAGCATGGACTGTATCGCTGTCGGACTGGACTCGAGACGCTGGGCGATTTCCTCAACCGACCAACCCTCTACGTACTTCCATTCCAGAATGCGTCCGTACTCCCCTGGCAGTGAATCGAGCATGTAATGAATCAGATTGGCATGCTGCTGCTGATCTCTTAACGCTTCAGGATCAGCGGACAATTCTGAACTCATGGCTTCTACCTGAGCCTGAACCTGCAGATCGTCTTCAATCAGCAGCAGGTCTTTGTGCTTCTGCGCGCGTTTATAAAAGGCGCTGACCTGACTGCGGGCAACCTGATAAACCCAGGCCAGTAAACTGGCTTCGCCGCGGTAAGTTTCAATCCTGCGCATCGCTTGTCGCATGGTTTCCAAAGCTATGTCCTCTGCTTCATTCTCATTGACACGTCGCAGGCAGAACCGATAAACCCGCACGTAGTACTGATTGAAAAAGGTTTCAAAAACCTGTTCGTTGCCGCTCAGCAACTGCTTGGCGAGTTTTAAATCTTCTTTATGCACACGCGTAACTCAATGGCTTGTAACAGTTGAGGGTCTGAATCACATAAATCAATCGGAAAAATATTATTTCGATTGATTTTTATCCGAGGCGCTCTCTATCTCCCCAAGACTAGGCCAACAATAGAAGAACTTAAATGAAAAACCACTGGTCCATCACAAAGGTTGAAGGTGAAAAGCGTGATGAGGCATTTGCCTTTATCGCGGCACAGTTTGAACAACATTTCGGCGCAATTATCAGCGATGACAGCGATGAGCTTTATGCCATTTATAACAACTGTGGTGAGCTGGATGCCGCATTCGGCCTGAACCGGTGCCGGGAAAAATTCTTCAGTAACCACTATATCGACAACTTAAATCTGCGTCTGCAGGACACCTTTCCTGACCTTCTAAGCACCGATAAAACTGTCGAATTTGTGCATTTTTCAGTCCGCACGCCGCGTCTGGTTTGCCAGTTACTGCCCTGTCTGGCGGAGTTTCTGTCTATGCAGACAGAGTTACTCGTCTGTACCGCAACCCGTGAACTGGCTGCGTTTTTCGAGCGCAAGGGCATTGCCCCTCACATTCTGGGTAAAGCATCACTCCAGCAGCTTCCACCGAACCTGCAACACGGCTGGGGCAGCTACTACGAACACGCGCCAACCGTGCTTCTGGGTCAACCACAAAACGCAGTCAATCAGGCGGGCAGAATTTATGCTTAAAAAGAAACTACTTGCTCATGTGCCCGCCAGCGCCTGCCTCAGCGACGGGCATAACACCTGGTCGTTGACTGATCTCAAAAGCGCAGCAGCCAGCTGGATCAATAAACTGGACGAGCTTGAGGTCCGGCGGGTAGCTTTCGACCTACCCAACGGCTTCGACTGGGCTGCACTGGACATCGCTCTGCTGGAATCCGACAGAGTGGCGATACCTATTCCTTCGTTTTTCAGCACAACCCAGCGCAATCACACCTTAAAAGCCTCTGGTGCTGAGGTCATGATCACGCTGAGTGAAAGCGCATCAGGCACACGCTCGGGTACAGAAGTCGATTTCAAACGTTTCAGCATCGCGCATAGGTCTGATGCTGAAGATGTGGCACTACCCGCGGGAACTGCGCTGGTGACGTTCACGTCCGGCAGCACAGGTGAACCTAAAGGTGTCTGTCTGAGCGCGGAAACGTTACTGCAAACAGCCAACAGCCTGTATGAGACGCTGAAAGATCAGGAGATACAGCAGCACCTGTGTGTTCTACCCCTGACACTGCTGCTGGAAAACACCGCAGGCCTGTTTGCCAACCTCCTCAACGGCAGCACTATA
>CBDUMB010000206.1:0-6225 GCA_965368205.1 uncultured Pseudomonadaceae bacterium
CATTAAAGGACCTTGAAATGGCAGCTGCCAGGCGTCCAAGTTCATTCTGAGTAGGCCACAGCACTTCTTCACGGTATTTCAGGATGCCGCCAATTTCGCCACCGTTGATCGAAGCTGTAACGTTTTGAGTAACTTGCGACCCTACCGGACGTAAGGTGATTTCCCCAGCGCTGGAGACGCCCATTTCTGCAGCTTCTGAACCCAGTATCAGCGGCTGACCTTTGCCAACAAATACATTTATCTGACCATCATTTTGCTCGATGGTACTGACCGAAACCAGTTTAGAGAGGTCTTTCAATAAAATTTCACGTCGATCCAGCAGTGCGTTGGCTCCGCCAGATGCAGGCCCACTTTGCAGTGCTGAGATCCTTTCGTTCACCTGAACAATTAATTGCGTTAACTCATTCACCTGATTGGTATTCGATTCCAGCGAACCGCTGACGTCTCGGGCCTGCAACCAGGCACGGTCGGTAACACCCTGAAAGCGACTGGCTAAAGCATCCGCATTACTGATAACAAACTGTCTGACGGCAAGGTCAGAGGGTTCATTAGCGGAATCCTGTACCGCATCAAAAAAGTCGCGTATCGCGGTGTCAACGCCAAAATCTCCGTCAAAAAGTGTGGTTTCCAGCTGTCCCACAAACTGGGCGTAACTTTCCATTTCACTTTTCAGCGCAGAATCCGTGCGGATCTGTTGATCAACAAAAAAATCTGCAACGCGAACAATCTGATCGAGCTTTGCACCGGCGCCAGCGTTCAGACCCGACAGGTTGCCGCTCTGGGTAACAATATCCGCACGCTGGCGGGTATAACCCGGCGTTGAAGCATTGGTAATGTTCTGACCCACGACATTGAGAGCCGCCTGTTGTGCACGCAGACCATTGATCCCGATGTCAAACAACGAGGCCATTACCGACCTCCATTTTCAACGCGGGGAATAAGTGAGGCAATTTTTTCCGCGTAATCAGGATCGGTTGCATATCCCGCTTCCTGTAAGCCTGCAAGATATTCCATCGCGTCCTCGACCTTCTCGACCAGGTGGGCATAGCGGGGTGATTGGGTAATCGTGGACACATAGTCTTTCACGCTCGCAGCCCAATCCGGGTAAGCTCGAAAGTTGTCCTGTTTGTTTACCCAGCGCCCATGCTCAAATTCCTTGCTGTGAATCGCAACGCTGTCTTCGCCTTTAGCGTGGTCCTTGATACCGAACAAATTGTGACTCAACTGTCCTTTGCTATCTGCAATGACCTGTTGTCCCCATCCTGTCTCCAGAGCGGCCTGACCAAGCACAGCGTCAACTGGCAGGCCACTACCCGCTAAAACGCTTTCTACAATGGGTTTCAGTTTCTGTACAAACTCTTCGGGACTGGAAAAAGCGGATTTCCTGCCGGCTGGTACCTTTTGATCTGCTTGCGTAGCGATCGGCGCAGCAACCACCATGGGTGTACTGTTCTGTGGGTTCATCGGCAGAGGCTTACCGCTGAGCTGTGCAACGATAATTGGCGCAAGCCCAATGCCTCCCTGCTTCGACAGATGTGAAGCCATTTCATGATCTAACATTTCCTGATGGGCCGTCATCTCGTTACTGTTCATGAAATTATCTTTGCCGAACACCTGATTGGCCTCGCGTGCGCTTTTCAACCACATATCAATGAACAGACTCTCGAAATGCTCCGCGGCTTTCTGCAGCGCGGCGGGGTCATCCTTTTTTACCGACCCGGGCAGCTTGTTATAGTCGGCATAGCTGAGATTCAGATCCGGCGTTGAGATGCTCACTAGATCACCACAAGCTCGGCGCGCAGCGCGCCTGCCTGGCGCAATGCTTCGAGGATTGCCATCAGGTCCCCTGGCGCAGCGCCCACCTGGTTAACGGCACTGACAATGTCCTGCAGATTGACACCAGGCGCAAAATAGAACATGCGGTTTTTGTCTTCGACAATTTCAACTTCCGAATCCGGAACCACGACTGTTTGACCACCGGCAAAGGCATTGGGTTGATAAACTTCATTATCTTCCGCAATCGTCACGCTCAGAGAGCCATGGGTAACCGCAGCAGGCGCAACCACGACCTTCTGTCCAATAACGATGGTTCCGGTGCGGGAATTGATCACCACCTTGGCAGAGGTGGCGTCCGGCTCTACTTCCAGGTTTTCAAGAACCGACAGGAACGACACGCGCTGGGTGGAATTCTTCGGTGAACGCACCTTGATGGACGCCGCATCAATCGTTTGTGCAACTTCTGGCCCGAAAGTATCGTTGATCTTCTCTGCCACTCTGCGAGCGGTTGTGAAATCGGCGCGATGCAGATTAAACACGATATTTTCAGCGCCGCTGAAACCGTCTGGTGCCGGACGCTCAATCAGAGCACCGCCGGGAATGCGACCCACACTGGGTACATTTACGGTTACTGACGAACCATCGTTACCCTGGGCACCAAAGCCGCCAACAACGAGACTGCCTTGAGCCACCGCGTAGACTGTCTTGTTCAAGCCTTTTAACGGCGTCACCAGCAACGTACCACCGCGCAAACTCTTTGCGTTACCGACAGAGGAGACAGTAACATCAAGGGTCTGTCCAGGTTTTGCAAAAGGCGATAGTTCCGCATGTACGGCAACAGCAGCCACGTTCTTTAACTGAAAATTCGAACCCGGAGGTAGTTGAATACCCAGTTGCTGCAACATGTTCTTAAATGTCTGCACGGTAAATGGCGTCTGGCTGGTTTGATCTCCACTGCCATCCAGGCCTACAACCAGACCATAGCCAACAAGCTGGTTAGCACGAACACCAGAAACATCAGCCAGGTCTTTAATGCGCTGGGTTGTTGCCTCAACAGGCAGACTGAACAACATCAGTGCAACAATCGGAACCATAGTTCGTTTCATATCAATACTCTTTAAAACGGATTTACCGTGCCCACAAAGAATCGTGTCAGCCAGCCGGCACGATTAGATTGTGCGATCTCGCCAGTGCCGCTGTAGGCAATACGTGCATCAGCCAGGCGTTGTGAAGAAACAGAGTTATCAGCGCTGATGTCTTCCGGACGAACTAGACCACTCACACGAACATATTCTTCCCCGCGATTGAGCTGAAACCACTTCTCACCCTGCACCAGCAACAGCCCATTAGGCAGTTGTTTTGCCACCACGGCGGTAATTGTGCCGGTCAGAGAATTGCTTTGATCGCTCTCACCTTCACCGCTGAACTCTGTTTCGGAATCCAAAGAACCGAAGATATCGTCGGCGCCTGTTCCTCTGATCACGCTGCCAAATATTTTGGGATTGAGAAGTTCATTACTGCTTTCTTTGCGAATTGAGGTTTCCGCACTTTTACTCGAACGGGTCTGTTCATCGAGAATGATTGTGACGACATCTCCAACAAATCCGGCGCGGCGATCATCAAACAAAGCAAGGTTTGGCCCATCGGTGAACAGAGATCCAGCGTTCACCGCCTGCGGCTGTGGCATATCTGGCCAGACAGGTTGGTAAACGGGCTCAGAGCGACTGGGCTCTGGTGTTACACAACCGGTTAAAGCCAACAAAACAAAACAAGCTGAAAGTAAGCTTTTCATATAGCCCCTTAAATATTCTGCGACAGATACTGGAGCATTTGATCCGCTGTGGAGACCACACGGGCATTCATCTCGTAGGCACGCTGGGTCGCCACCATATTGACCATTTCTTCGACCACAGACACATTTGACGCTTCCAACATGCCTTGGGCAACCTGACCAATGCCATTCTGGCCAGGCGTGCCTTGTAAGGCAGCACCACTGGCAACGGTCTCGCGGTACAGATTGCCACCAAGAGATTCCAGACCCGTGGGATTGATAAAATCTACCAGCTGCAGGTTACCCACCTGAGTGGTGCCTGTGTCACCGCCGACAAGCACACTAACGGTGCCATCTTCACCGATGGTGACACTTGTTGCGCCCTGGGGAACGTTGATTGCTGGCTCCAGTGCGTAGCCCTGAGCAGTGACCATCTGGCCATCCTGATCAAGCGTGAAGCTACCCGTACGCGTATAGCCTAAAGAACCATCCGGCATGGAGATCTGGAAGAAACCTCGGCCTTCGATAGCAAGATCTAATGACCGTTCCGTATTCTGTAAAGCGCCCATCGTGAACTGCTTCTGCGTTCCTGCGATACGTACGCCGGTTCCGAGCTGAATGCCTGAAGGCAGAGTTGCATCCTGGGTGGCCTGGCCACCGGGCTGTTGATTAATCTGATAAACAAGATCTTCAAAAACCGCACGGTCTTTCTTGAAACCGACTGTACCTACGTTGGCCAGGTTGTTGGAGATTGTGCGCAAAGCTGTATCCTGTGCGCTCAAACCCGTCTTGCTGACCCATAATGCAGAATTCATGGTAATTATCCCTTCTGTTCTAAGCTTGTGCGTGTCGGCTTAAACATCAACCGACTCGCAGTAATTGTGCTGCAGCACTGTCATTGTCTTCTGCAACTTTCATCATCCGGACTTCCAGCTCAAACTGTCTTGCCAGGGCAAGAATTTCAGTCAGCTCATTGACCGCGTTGACATTTGATGACTCCAGAAAACCAGAGGTGACAGAAACACCTGGATCCCTGACTAAGGGTAGTTCGTCATTGGTAACCAGCAAGCCAGCCCCATTTTTGCGCAGGTTCTCAGGTGCAGTGCTGACCAGTTTGAGCTGGTCAATCTGCACCAGAGCATCAGGTCCCTGCCCCTGGGGCCGGATCGTCACGGTGCCATCATTACCAAACACAATGGTTTCGTAAGGTGGCAGCGCTATGGGGCCACCTGTACCGAGCACCGGTAAGCCTTGCTGAGTCAGCAGTCGCCCGGCAGCATCAACCTGAAAGGCGCCATTACGTGTATACGCTTCGTTGCCATCAGGACCAATGACGGAAAACAAGCCGTCGCCATTGATAGACAGATCGAGATCACGCCCGGTCTCTATCGCTGAACCCGGACTCAAATCTACGCCTTGGGATTCGTTAACACCGTAGACCCGGGCACGATAGCCCTGCCCTTCCACTTCACTTGCCATGACATGCGCAAGGTCTGCACGAAAGCCATTGGTCGAAACGTTGGCCAGATTGTTAGCTCGCGCTGTCTGGGCTTGCTCAATATTGCCAAGCCCGACAGCACTAACGTATAACAGGCGATCCATCAGATATTAATGATGGTTTGAGTGATTTCGTCTGCAGTCGAAATTGTCCTGGAGTTAGCCTGGAAATTTCGTTGCGCGATAATCAACTGCACCAACTGTTCCGATAATTCTACGTTCGAGTCTTCCAACGCTCCTGACGTCACGCTACCTAACGAGCCTGACCCTGGCGCGGCAACCACTGGCGGTCCTGACTGATTGGTTTCAATCCAGGATGTATCACCCACTGAGGTAAGGCCCTGAGTATTGGTGAAATCTGCGATGGCAATCTGACCCAGGGTTGAGTTCTGCCCGTTGGTAAAACGTGCAACAACAACACCTGAATCGTCAATTGCAAGACCAGACAATTTGCCCGTAGCAAAGCCATTCTGTTCAATGGAGCCCAGGGCAAAGTCCTGTCCAAACTGAGTAGAATCCGTCAAACGAAGCTCAAAATTCGAACTGCCTGGTGGTTGTGGCACAGGTAGACCACCGCCACCAAGAATGTTCTGCGGACCTACAGCGCCGTTAGGATTACCTTCCTCATCCAAAGGCACCCAGTTGGACACCAGGATTGGATCAGTTCCCGAAGGGTTAAGGGTGCCATCTGAATTGAACTGCAGAGCAAATCGCGCCAGGGTGGCATCCTGATTCTGAGGCGGCGGTAAGTTTGGATCCGGATCGCCAACATTCTGACCATCAATCAGAGCATAGGTCGACCAACGGTTTTCTTCTTCTCCCGGCACATCCGGAGTGAAGCGTTCTTTAACAAAGTAGAGACTTAACGCATGGGGATTACCCAGGCTGTCAAAAATCGTCAGTGAGGTTGCAGCGTTGTAGGTGTCCTGATTGGTTGGATCAAAAGTGTTCAGTGAAAACTGGCTGAACGCATTTTCATCCAGCACCCCGAAAATGTTGGTCACCGCGGGCTGTGCATTAGCCATGGTGATACCTTCGTTTAGCGTGATATCAATTTCACCACCCACTGCTGCAACCGAATTACCGGTTGTATCCAGGGTTACGCCAAGACTCTGAGTCCCCCGAATGCCAAGCGAATCTGTAACGTCCCCAGCAGCCGCAAAGACGAGATCGTTACCCAC
>CBDUMB010000207.1:0-6217 GCA_965368205.1 uncultured Pseudomonadaceae bacterium
CGACCCACCGCTGCCCGGATAATGGCGCCAAAGTAAATTTGTCAGATTGTGCTATCTCTGCGGACCGCGGCGCCGTAGAGCTGAAAACACTTTGGCAGGACCCGGAATTTGACCCGAAACAGGCAGCCTTCTATTACGCCCGCGTCCTGGAAAATCCAACCTGTCGGTGGTCGACGTGGGATGCACTGCGTGCCGGTGTGGCGCCGCGCGAGGATCTTGGCTTGGTTATTCAGGAGCGTGCCTGGTCTTCTCCAATCTGGGTGACGCGTTAAACGTGTTAGATGTTTGTGTATCTTCTGAATCGAACGCTCCGGTGCCACTGAATAAGTGACGTCCGAGCATCTGACCTGCCGAGTTTTTCAGTCGCCTGTACGGAGAAAATAGACAATACGATGATCAAACTGAAAGATGTAAGTATGAGCTACGCGGTTGAGCAATCCCGGGTATCGGTACTGAAGGACGTCACTCTCGAGATAAAGGC
Source organism: uncultured Pseudomonadaceae bacterium (assembly GCA_965368205.1). Taxonomy (GTDB): domain Bacteria; phylum Pseudomonadota; class Gammaproteobacteria; order Pseudomonadales; family Azotimanducaceae; genus UBA4421. The sequence continues at coordinate 482 of CBDUMB010000207.1, forward strand.
CGGCGAGAGTGTGGCGATCATCGGCCCGTCGGGTTCAGGCAAAACAACACTGCTGTTGTTGTTGGCCGGACTCGATCACCCGGATGCAGGCAGTATTGAAATTCAGGGTACGCAACTGGATGAACTGTCTGCAGATGAACTGGCCGACCTGCGCCGGGATCGCTTGGGTATTGTCTTTCAGTCCTTTCATTTGATCCCGAGCCTCACCGCGCTCGGCAATGTCACGCTGCCTTTGGAGATTGCGGGAGAATCGGATATCAGCGCGAAGGCGAGGGAGACACTGAGGCGTGTCGGCCTTGATCATCGTGAATCCCATTATCCGATGCAGCTTTCCGGTGGCGAACAGCAGCGCGTCGCCATTGCCAGGGCGCTGGTGCATTCACCGCCACTGCTGTTGGCTGATGAACCCACAGGTAACCTGGACAAAGCCACCGGCATTGCCATCAGCGACCTGCTGTTCGAGCTGCACGCGAACCTGGGCAGCACCCTGGTACTGGTTACGCATGATGAGTCGTTGGCGCAGCGTTGTGATCGGCAGTTGCGGCTGGACGGCGGCGCTCTGGTAGAAGGGCAGCCGCATGCGTTTTCTGCTTAAGTTTGCCTGGCAGGACCTGCGCGGCAGCGGACAGTCTCTGTGGATACTCTGTGCCTGTCTGGTCCTTGGCGTGACCCTGATTGCGGCCACCGGCGGTCTTTATCAGCAGATCAGTGACGGGCTGCAGAGTGACAGCCGGAAATTGAGCGGCGGTGATCTGCAGGTGGAATCACGCGCTCGTCTGCCGATTGAAGCCATCAACTGGATGTCTGCGCAGGGGCAGGTGTCGTTGCTCATTGAAATGGACACCATGATGGCCACAACCTCAGGTGACCTTCAGCTGGTGGAAGTGCTGAGTGTCGATGAACATTATCCGCTCTACGGCGAGTTAACTCTCAATCCGTCTTTGCCTCTGACAGAAGTAACCGGAAACGTCGGTGACCAGTTTGGGCTCGCCATGGATCCAGTGCTGGCTGATCGTCTGAACATCAAGGCGGGTGATGAGGTTGAAATTGGCGAGTTGTCATTTGAAGTGCGTGCCCTGATAACGCAGCAGCCGGATCGCAGCCTCAGTGCCAGCTGGCGCAGCAGTCCGGTGATCATCTCCGAAGATGCCCTTGTTAGTGCCGGCTTGTTACAGCCCGGCAGCCGTGTGGAATATGAATATCGCGTGCGAACCGAGCAGGATCCAGATGACTGGCAGAGGGCTTTGTTTGCGATGTTTCCCGATACCAATTGGGAAGTCAGCACCTTTATGGATCGTAGCGACCGCATAGGCGAACGGTTAGCCCAGGCGGGATCAGCTTTGCTGATTGTTGGTTTCAGCACCCTTTTTATCGGTGGGCTGGGTGTATTCAATAGCGTGCAGGCTTATCTGCAGAATAAACTTGGCACAATTGCCACGCTGCGCTCAGTAGGGCTCAGAGATCGCTCGCTTGCTATTGTCTATCTGCTGCAAATTCTGATCATGAGTGGGTTGTCTTGTTTTGCCGGCGCCGTGCTGGGCTTTCTCCTGGCATTTGTCGGAGCACTGTTTACGGCCACACAAGTCCAGGTAGACACCGCGCTGTACAGTGCAATTCTGCCCAGTCTGCTCGCGGCGGTCTTTGGTTTAGTTACGGCGATGACTTTTGCCGCGCCTGCCATTGGGCGTGCGCTGTCTGTAGATCCCGCTGTCCTTTTTCGCAGCCTGGATGGTGTTGAAACGGGTACGCCCCGAGCCTGGTGGATGGCATCACTGAGCGGTGCGGCTGTGGTTGTCTTTATCGTGCTGCTTGTGTTGCCGGATCCAATCTTTGCGCTGTCTTTTTTAGCAACCGTGGTGGGATTACTGCTGTTGCTTGAAGGCATTGTGCGGCTGATCCGGCGTATGGCGATCAGCATGGATAGCCAGGCGCCGACGCGGCGATTTTTCGCGTTGCACCTGGCACTTGCCAACCTGCATCGCCACGGCTCCGCGCTGCGCGCATCTCTGCTGACTCTGGGTTCGGCGCTCACCTTGCTGGTCGCGTGCACGGTCCTGATCTCAACACTGCTGGACACCATAGCCAGTACTATCCCTGAAGAATCACCTGACCTGGTGATGTACGACGTCGCACCTCAACAACGGCAGCCGGTTACTGCGATTCTTACGGAACACAACGCAGTGCGGGTAGATATGGCGCCGCTGGTGCAGGGACGACTTGCAGCTGTCAACGGTACTTCGCCTGACACAACCAGCAGCCTCGAAGCGCAACGTGAAGCAAGAGACGAACACAAACTGACCTATCGGGCCGGCAATATTGATGGGGTCTCGATGGTGCAAGGCAGTTGGTGGCCGGAGGGTAAGTCGCGCGAGGGTGCCTGGGTGGTTATGGAAGATCGCGAGGCCAATCAGATAGGTCTTGAAGTGGGCGACCTGCTGACGTTCGATATTCAAGGCCGACAATTACAAGCTGAGCTAACGGGTATCTTTCGGCAGAAAGGTCTGCAGACCCGTTTCTGGTTTGAAGCTATTTTTTCAGATGGTGCGCTGGATCCATTTATTTCTCGCTACGTTGGCGCCAGCTATATGCCTGCGGATAAAGCGATCGCAGCGCAAAATCAGATTGCGGAAATTGCGCCTAATGTTGTGTCGGTGCGAACCGCCACTCTGGTCGCCACAGCCAAAGACCTGCTTGGTAAAGCTGTGGCGGGGCTGGTGGTGGTGTCTGCTGTCGCGTTCAGCGTCAGCCTGCTGGTGCTGACCGGGGTTATGGCAAGCCACCGCTCTCGACAGGTTTACTATTCAACCATTCTTCACACCCTTGGCGCGCGCCTCAGCGTTGTTCGCCTCAGCCTCGGTATGGAGTATGGGCTGTTGGCTCTGGTCACTTCTCTGTTTGCCCTGGTGCTGGGCATCGTGATTGCGCTGCCGCTGTTACATTTTCAGCTGCGATTGCCGCTGACGTTTCCCGTCTTGCCAGCTGTGGTTGCTGCGTTTGGGGTCAGCTCGGTGTGTCTTTATGCCGGTGCGGTTTACCTGATGCGGCGCTTGCACCTGCAACCTGCTTCGCTGCTGCGCGGGCAGTAGTCCTTATTTGCCTTCAGGTGCCGGGCAGGGCAAAGACAGGCGCAATGTTGTTATCTTTGGTATTCAATAGCGGTACAAAGTTGTCGGCATTGCCCCCGTAGGCATCACGCCACTGGTCAACCCAGGCAGGGTCCGCGCGCTTGTCAGGGTGATAGGTGGGACGCGTTGCGTAGAGCATGGCTGCGCCTGCTTTAACAAAAAAGCGACACACCATTTTCCACAGTCGCAAACGGCTACGGAAATTTCGCCACTGACCATCTTTCTTCAGCATGGCGATGTAGGCCCGACGTGACATGAGCCCGACATGCAGTGATCCCCAGAGCAGGCCGGCTAATCGCAGCCAGTAGCGCCCCGACACGCTCTGGTAAACATCAAAAGCCACAGATTTATGCTCCGTTTCCTCTACCATGTGCCAGAGCACCAGAGAGGTGACAGTTGGGTCTGCGCCTGTAAACAGGGCGGCACGATCGTTGATGAGCCATTCGGTAATCCCCATGGTCATGGTTTCGAACCCTGCGGAGTAAGCCAGTCGCCATTGCAGAGAACGTTTTTCGAGTGCGGCGTAGTCGGCTTCAAAACTGGCCTCCACTTCGGCCAGCTCGGGGTAGCCGTTCGCCTTTAATGTCTCGTTGTAGCGGCGATGATTGGTATAGTGTTGCGCTTCCTGACGGACGAAGCCGTCGATATCCTCGCGCAAGTCAGGATCGTCAATGGCTGCCATCGCCTCACGCATGGTGCGGTTCAGAAAGGGCTCCAGATAGGGCATTGTGAGTGAAGCGCCGTTCACCATGTGGCTCCATTCGTGTTGCTCCGGGTTCCACAATGGAGGTATTCCGTTGGAAAAATTAAAAGGAATTTTACGGATTTCGATCGCGTGAGCCATGTGTTAGTCCTGTCTCAGTTGTCGGTAGTGTTGCCAGGCACCCCAGCCTAGAAGCGCAAATGCGATATGCACGCCAATCATGGCGGGCCAGCCGGAAAGGTATATGACGTTGTTAGCCAGGCTGTCACCAAATGGGCCGCCGCCAAAGGCCAGGCCGCGAGTGCCGAACCATGCATTAGCAATCGCCGGCAGGGTGAAAAGCCAGCCAAATGTCACTGATGCGTAAACAAGCCAACGAAATTGTCTTGCGCTGAGTGTCAACCACGGTGCAATAACAGCGATGGCCATCAGCAACAAACCGTTGGTGATGCCCTCCATGTGCGCCATGACCCAGGCGCGAGTCTCACCAGGCACCTGGCCCTCAATATGGTTGAGGACGGGCCATAAATCGATTTCTCCCAGCAGCTGAAAAAAGTGCAGCCACCCGGACAGCGCAGCGCTGATCAATAGACCTATGCCATTTAATATGAGCAGGCTTTTATGTCGTGCAGTCATGGCAGGGGTTCCCCTTTTTCCTGAAACCTATTGTGCAGGTTAGAGTTGTATGGGTAAGGACAAATTGCGTCTGCGAGGGGACATTTGGTGACAATTGTGCAGGTTAGGCATAGAATGCCTCCATGCCAGTGAATCATTTTGCGACAGGTTATGTTCGCTTGCTCTACCGTTTTGCACGTGTTGAAGGGCTGACTGAAGGTGAACTCCTCATCGACACAGGGTGTACTGAGGCAGATCTGATGCGTGCAGATTTCCAAATGCCGTTTGCCGCGCAAATGTGCCTGACGCATAACGCATTGGTTCACGCGACCCAGGGTCTTGGGCTACGTGTGGGTAATCAGCTGCAACTTGCCGCGCATGGCGCGCTGGGCACAGCGATGCAGACTGCGCCGGATCTGAAGACCGCATTATCAACTTTTGCTCAGTTTGTTGGCATGCGTGCCAGTTTCTTCTCCGTCTCCCTGTTCGAAGAGGGCGGCGAAGGTTGCATCAGCATCGACACTGGAGAATTGCCTGAGTTGCTGGTTGCCTTCTTCAGTGAATCAATATTATTTGCACTGACACATTGCTTGGCTTTCTTTACGGGTCAAAGAGAAGCAGTGACGCGCATTCAGCTGGCTTATAACAAGCCTGAGTACGGGGCTGAATACGCTGCAGTGTTCGGCGATACCATCACATTTGCTCATGGGCGCACAAGGCTGTTTTTTGACCGTACATTTTTGGAGAGCCCGTCACCCGAAGCGGATGCTGACACGTTTGCAGACAGCGTCAGGCGCTGCAAGCTGCAGTTGGAACAGCACCAGCAACACCCTGATCTTGTTCACAGTATTGAATCTTTCCTGTATGAAAATCCCGGCAAGCTCTGGACAGTTGAAGAAATCGCGCCGCTCTTCGCGCTCAGTCCGCGAACGCTGCTACGTCAATTGAAAAGCCGCGGGACCACGTATCAGTCGCTGCGGGACGATGCCTTGAAACATCAGGCGCTTAACTATCTTTCTTCGATGAGCGTTGAAGCGGCCGCTATCTCTCTGGGATTTGCCGACTCATCAAGCTTCCGTCGCACCTTCAAACGTTGGTTCGGTGTGCCTCCGTCAGATTATCGAGCACGCCCGAGTGGCGTAGGATCCTCGTTGCCGATACAAACAAGACTTGTTGCGCGCTTACCATAGATTGCTAGACTGTTAGCTGGCAGCCATGAGTTGGGCTCCTGTCCCGCAGATGAGCAAACTCTGATTGTAGGTCGACAGCTTCACAATACGAGCAGAGGTATCG
>CBDUMB010000208.1:0-6153 GCA_965368205.1 uncultured Pseudomonadaceae bacterium
GGGGTGAAACCCAGGCCATCGTAGTGGCAACGTTAGGTACCCTGCGTGATGCTGCGATTGTTGATGCGCTTGAAGGCACATTCAAAGATCAGTTCATGTTGCACTACAACTTCCCTCCCTACAGCGTGGGCGAAGCTGGCTTCATGAGTGGACCGAAACGTCGGGAAATTGGTCACGGCCGTCTGGCTCGACGCGGCGTAGCTTCTTCACTGCCAGACACAGAAGGATTTCCGTATACCATCCGCGTTGTGTCAGAGATTACTGAATCTAATGGTTCAAGCTCTATGGCCAGTGTCTGTGGTACCTCACTTGCGTTGATGGATGCGGGTGTGCCGGTGAAAATGCCGGTTGCTGGTGTTGCCATGGGTCTGGTGAAGGAAGGCAATAAATATGCTGTGCTCACCGATATCCTGGGTGACGAAGACCACCTGGGGGACATGGACTTTAAAGTTGCAGGTTCTCAGAAGGGTGTTACTGCGCTGCAGATGGACATCAAGATCGACGGTATTACCGAAGAGATCATGGAAGCTGCGCTGCAACAGGCACATGAAGCCCGTCTGCACATTCTTGGCGAAATGAACAAGGTGATCAGTGAGCCTCGTGCAGAACTGTCCGATAACGCACCTGCAATGACCACGGTTAAAGTCCATCCGGACAAGATCCGTGACGTGATTGGTAAAGGCGGCGCTACTATTCGCGGTATCGTGGAAGAAACCGGTGCTGAAGTAGACATTGATGACGACGGCACGGTGCGTATCTACGCTGATACCGCTGAAGCTAAAAATGCTGCGGTTGCCCGCGTGCAGGAAATTGTGGCTGAAGCTGAAGTTGGTCGAATTTATCACGGTAAGGTGGAGCGCATTGTCGACTTCGGTGCCTTCGTGAATATTCTGCCTGGCAAAGATGGTTTGCTGCACATCTCGCAGATTGCAGATGAACGCGTTGAGAATGTCACCGACTACTTAAAAGAAGGTGAAGAAGTTGACGTGGTTGTACTTGATGTTGACCAGCGTGGTCGCATCAAGCTGTCCATCAAAGAACTGTCGAAGTATCAGGATGAAGGATCTGCAGATGCAGAAGCAGCCGAAGGCTGATCTCTGATCTGAGTTGATCTTAAAAAAACCCCGCTGATGCGGGGTTTTTTGTGTGTGCCTGAACCTATTGGTTGTGGCGATTCTCTATCAGATGATCAACAACGCCTGGATCTGCCAGGGTTGATGTGTCGCCCAGATTTTCAAGTTCATTGGCGGCAATTTTACGCAGGATCCGACGCATGATTTTGCCCGACCGGGTTTTAGGTAATCCCGGTGCCCACTGAATAATGTCCGGCTTGGCGATGGGACCTATTTCCTGGCGTACCGAGGCGATAAGCTCAGCTGTCAGTTCTTCAGGATCACGGTTGTCACCCACCATCAGTGTGACATAAGCGTAAATGCCTTCGCCTTTGACATCATGGGGGTAACCGACAACTGCGGCTTCGGCAACAGACGGGTGCAGGACCAGGGCACTTTCGACCTCTGCAGTACCGATACGGTGGCCGGAAACATTCAGAACATCGTCGACCCGCCCGGTGATCCAGTAGTAGCCGTCAGCGTCCCGGCGCGCGCCGTCTCCCGTGAAATAGTAGCCTTTGTAAGTAGAGTAGTAGGTGTCGATAACCCGCTGGTGATCGCCGTATACGGTGCGTATCTGCCCCGGCCAACTGCCTGTGATGACCAGGTTGCCCGAAGCTTCTAATTCTTCGATCAGATTGCCCTCGGCGTCCATCAGCGCGGGTTTTACGCCAAAAAATGGACGGGTAGCCGAGCCAGGTTTTAACGCTGTTGCACCAGGCAGCGGCGTAATCATGATGCCGCCGGTTTCTGTTTGCCACCAGGTGTCGACGATCGGGCAGCGATGGTCGCCCACGACCCGGTGATACCATTCCCAGGCTTCCGGATTAATGGGTTCACCCACGGATCCAAGCAGGTTCAGCGACGTGCGCTGGGTGGCGGTCACATATTGATCCCCCTGGCTCATCAGTTGGCGCAGTGCTGTAGGGGCGGTATAAAAAGTATTCACCTGATGTTTGTCGATCACCTGCCAGAAACGCGACGCATCGGGATACGTAGGTATGCCTTCAAACATGAGTGTTGTTGCACCATTGGCCAACGGACCGTACACGATGTAGGAGTGGCCAGTAATCCAGCCGACGTCTGCTGTGCACCAGTAAATATCACCGTCGTGGTAGTCAAAAACATATTTGTGGGTAATGGCGCTGTGCAGCAGGTAACCACCGCTCGAATGCTGCACGCCTTTCGGTTTGCCGGTGGAGCCCGAGGTATACAATATAAACAGCGGATCTTCGGCATCCATGCTTTCGGGTTCAGCGGTGGTTGACTGGTTTTCGATCAAATCGTGGTACCAGACATCTCGCCCATTCTGCCATTGCACGTCTGCACCGGTGCGCTGCACAGTTACAACCGTGTGCACGTTCGGACAGTCCGCCAGAGCAATTTCAGCATTAGCTTTTAAAGGCACACTTTTGCCGCCGCGGACACCTTCATCGGCGGTAATCAGTGTTCTGCAATCCGAATCAAGAATGCGATCTTTCAGAGAGGTGGGTGAAAAGCCACCAAACACAACGCTGTGGATGGCGCCGATTCTTGCACAGGCCAGCATGGCGTAAGCAGCCTCAGGGATCATTGGCATGTAGATACACACACGATCGCCTTTGCTCACACCTCTGGCACGCAAACCATTGGCCAGTTGCCCTACGGCATCAGACAGAGCCTGATAGGTGATATGTGTGGACTCACCAGGGTCATCACCTTCCCAGATGATTGCGGTCTGGTCTGCCCGCTCAGGCAGGTGTCGATCGATACAGTTCACGCTGACGTTGAGCTTGCCACCGGTAAACCAGCTCACATGGCCCGTTTCGAGATTGGCGTTGGACACTTCACTCCAATGTGCATCCCAGGTCAGAAATTTATCCGCCTGTTCAGCCCAGAAGGCATCCGGGTCCTCAACAGAACGCTGGTACATGGCCAGGTATTGATCGTTGTTGATGAACGCTCGTTCGTGCATGAACGCATTCACAGGATAAACCTGACTCATGGAACTACTCCTACCGCGGTTTCTCGGCTTTATCGTTTTTTGTTCTTGAGGTGATCTAACAAGTGCTGGGTGACCAGATCCTGTGTTGCGGGTTGGCCGGTGTGACCAGCCAGTTGCGCATAGATGGGCTCCGCCAAGCGCTTGCCGAGTTCAACCCCCCATTGATCAAAGGAGTTTATGTCCCAGATAGCGCCTTGGCAAAAAACTTTATGTTCGTAAGTGGCCAGTAGAGCGCCAAGTTGCCTGGGAGCCAGTGTGTCCAGAACAATTGTGGTGGTGCTATGGTTACCGGCAACGGCTTTGTGAGGTTCGTTCTCAGCGGGCGTATGCCCGATGGCCATCGCCTGGCTCTGTCCCAGGGCATTAGCCAGTAGCCAGTTATGGTGTTCAGGATAATTATGTTCATCTTGCGCGACGATGATGAAATCCGCAGTGAACTCATGAGTGCCCTGGTGCAGCATCTGGTGATAAGCGTGCTGGCCTTTAGTGCCCGTACCGCCCCAGAGAATAGGCATAGTGGCACAATCTACACGCTCGCCTGCACGGTTCACGGATTTACCGTTGCTTTCCATTTCGAGCTGCTGCAGATAGTCGGGCAGTAGCTTAAGACGCTCATCATAAGCCAGCACGGCAAGGCTGCGCGCGCCGAGAAAGTTGTAATTCCAGGTTGCCAGTAATGCGCTGAGCAGTGGCACGTTGTCCGCAGCAGGCGCTGTGGCAAAGTGTCTATCTACTTCCTGTGCGCCGGCGAGAAATGCCTCAAACCCCTGTTTGCCGATGCTCATCAGGATAGGCATACCCACCGCTGACCATAGAGAAAAGCGGCCGCCGACCCAGTCCCATAGTGGGAATAGATTTGCCTCGTCCAGGCCAAATGCTTTAGCGGCAGACAGATTGGTTGTTATAGCAACAAAATGTTTTGCGATGCCTGCCAGGTCGCCGGTGCGCTCGAGAAACCAGCTGCGTGCGCTTTTCGCGTTGACCTGGGTTTCCAGGGTGCCAAAAGACTTTGAAGCAATGATAAACAGCGTTGTTTCCGGTTGGCACAAAGCCAGCGTGCGGGTCAATTCCGCGGCATCGATATTGGCCACAAAATGGATGCGCAGATTATTCGTTTTATGATCGACCAGCGCGTTAACCACCAGTTCCGGACCGAGATGAGAACCACCAATACCGATATGGACAATGTCGGTGATGACTTTGCCTGTATAGCCGCGCCATCTGCCGCTGGTGATATCCGCTTCCAGTTTGAACATCCTGCTCAGGGTTTTGCTGACCTGATCCTGCATTTCCTTGTCCGCAGCGGGTGCTCCGCCACGTAGCGCGCTATGTAAAACAGCGCGATTTTCGGAAAGGTTGATGGCTTCACCTGCCAGCATGGCTTTTGCCTGGGACATCACGTCGCGGTCATGGGCGAGTGCGGTCAACCCATCCAGCACCGCTCCGTCTACCCACTGCTTGCTGAAATCAAACCATATGCCCGCCAGCTGATGCTGCAGTCGCTGTGCGCGCTGTTTGTCACTGAGTAGGCTTTTAAGGGGTTGCTGGGTGAGCGGGTCGGTCAGGTTCTGAAGGTGTTGCCACGCGGGCGATTGTGTTGCGGTCAAAGCGTTAACCCTATGCTGTCGCTGACTGGAATGTTACCCAGTTTAACGCCACCAAGGATTCGATAGGTTGTGGTTTTTTCGCTGGCGGCACCCAGGTTTTCCTCATCCAGTATTTTGAAATACTGGATCTGTAAACCGGCACCCCTCAGTGCCAGACGCGCGGTCTTTTCCAGCTTGGAAAAAGTTCTAGCGCCGGTGCGGATGGCGTGGGCAACGTTGTTCAATGTTTCGTAGAGGATAGGCAGGTTGGCGCGCTCTGCAGCGGTCATGTTTTCTGCGGCGCTTGATACGGCCACTCCATCAGCATGGCGCAGCGTGGGTACACATTGAATTTGTGTGCGTATATCCAGATTGTTGATCATCTGACGAACGCTGTGAAATTCAACAAAGTTCTTTTCGCCCCAGACCATGATATTGGGCAGCACGGCGTTGATGAGTTTCAAATGCTGGGTCAGTCGATAGGCACCCACGTCAACAACATCACAGGCGTGAGGTTGTGCGACGCCGATCATAAATTCGAAACTGTGTGGAAACAGTTCATCTTCAGCCGGTGCATAAAGTACATCAACATGGTGGTTTTCCAGAAAACTGATGTCCTGAAATTCCGATGCAGTCACCACGTTACCGTTTTTCTGGTTGGGTTCCGGCGCCACAGCGACAACAACGATATCGCTGACGGTATCGGCTGCATTGATAACGGTACCGTGTCCGTCGTGGAATCCACCTCGGGTTGTAACCAAACTGACACAGCGCTGTGCGCCGTTCTTGAAGCGAAGTGCATCCAGTTCGGATGCGAGGTGTGTAGCTGTCCTAGCGATAATCATTGCAGATTTCTATCGTCAAAAATGTTGCGTCTAATCGCGGGCATTCTAATGCTAAAAACGCATTAATTTTGTGCACTACCCTTGCCCTGAGCGCTGCAGCTGGCTTATTTGAGGCAGGATTGTGACTCAACGCACATAGCCTGCGCTATAACAACACGGGGTTTGGATTAAAAAACTGCCGCGCGCCTTCCATCTTAAAGATCTGACCCAGCAACGCAGCAAAGTGATCGTCGTTGTTAGCGAAGTCAATTTCACTGGCATTGACCACCAACAGAGGCGCTTTGTCGTAGTAGTAAAAAAACTCTGTATAGCTTTCTGTCAGGGCATGCAGGTAGTCGGCGTCGATACCCTTTTCAAAGGCCAGTCCGCGTTGTTCGATGCGCTCCAGTAATACATCCGCAGGCGCCTGCAGATAGATCACCAGGTCCGGCGTGGGTGGGTTGAGTTGCAGGCTCTTCTGTATCTGCTGATAAAGGCCGAACTCCTCATCATCTAAGGTCAGACGCGCAAACAAGTCATCTTTTTCAATCAGAAAGTCGGTAACCAATGATGCCTGGAGCAGGTCGCTGTTTGGCATATCAGCAGCTTGTCGTGCACGATGCAGCAGAAAAAACAGCTGGGTAGGC
>CBDUMB010000209.1:0-6153 GCA_965368205.1 uncultured Pseudomonadaceae bacterium
GGTTCTTCCTGCAACTGCCGCCGCCACCTCTGCAACCCTCCCATGACTGAAGCTGAGCCGTTCTGGCGCAATACCAGGTTGGCTGACATGACGGATGCGCAGTGGGAATCGTTATGCGATGGATGTGCACGTTGCTGCATGATTAAACTTCAGGATGAATACACGGATGAAGTGTTCTATACCGCACTTGTCTGTGATTTATTGGATCAGGAAACCTGCCGATGTACACGCTATCCCCAGCGTCATCAGCTGGTGCCGGATTGTGTCGTTTTGACGCCAGAGAGAGCCTCGGAGTTTCACTGGCTGCCTAAGAGTTGTGCCTATCGGACGCTGGCTGAAGGGCGACCTTTAGCCTGGTGGCACCCTCTGGTGTCTGGTTCTGCGGAAACGGTTGTCGAAGCAGGAATTTCGGTACACGGTCGTGTAATGCCAGAATCTAATGTCCATGTCGACGAGCATGAAGATATGATTGTGACCTGGGTTGAGCGATAACAGGAGCGCGAGATGAGTGGACAAGCCATAGCCTGGACGATTATCGGCGCTGCAACGGTTCTGGGTGCAGGGGCCATGTGGGTGACTTTCTCCCGCCACCAGGTTGGTGGTCTTCTGCGTACGTCGATCGTGGCGCTTCTAGTTGCATTTTTTTTAGTACCCGCGCCGGTGCCGAACTATGAATCGGAGTTAGCTCCTGCCTTTATCGTATTGATATTTGAGATATTTTTTCAAACCGAAGGGCATCCTCAAGGCAGTATACGTAATCTGCTGGTCGGTTTACTGATAGCGCTGAGCCTTTCTTTTTTAGCGCATTATCTGTTCCGGCGATTTGCGCCTGGCGCTGCAGACCCGCAGCCTGATGGGTCAGAATCTGATCCAGGCTGAATCCGGCAAAACTACCTGACGCTGCTAGACTTTATTAGATAAAACAGCGCAGTTAGGTCCGTGCGATATCTGAACGTCTTCACATTTTATATCAGCCTGTGGTTGCTGGCTTTTGGCACAGTTGCCCATGCGGCACCTGTTGACTTGCGCTTGGTGGTTGATGTCAGTCAGGCAACCCATGACGCAGACCGCTCCAATGCCCGGCGCACAGCGCTGGAGTACTTTATCCGTAACCTTCCGGACGACGCTTACGCCGGTGTCTGGAGTTACGCGCGGTATGTTCGGCAAGTGGCCAAGCTAGAAATCAGTGATGGATTGTGGAAGCAGGTGGCCAGTATCCATGCTGCGAGCCTGCAACCCGAAGGTGGTCGGGCAAGGCTTGAAGAGGCGCTGCTTGCAGCTACAAAATTACCCATTCGACATGACAACAGTCAGCCTGCACACATGATCCTTATGGCCAGCGGTGTGCTTAACAGTGGTTCGGGAGAAGCAGCCGATACCCAAGCCCGCCAGCGTCTCTTGACGCAGTGGTTGCCTCAACAGCAGGCGCAACATCGGAAAATCCATACCATAGCCATCGGGCCGCCTGAACTCAGTGACCATCTGCTGCTGCGGCAGCTTTCTGAATCTACCGGTGGGCTGCACGTAGTGGCTGGGAGCGCCTCCACGCTGCGTGATGCACTGGTTGATGTATTGTCCCATGTCGAGCCACAACCGCTGGTACAGGCCGATGAAGGCGGACGATTTCAGGTGGCGCCGGGCGCTACGAGGCTCACCGTAACCTGGTTTGGTGAACCGGAATTGTCAGCGGATCCGAGCGTACAGCTACCAGACGGTCAGACTTACAGCCGTAAGACCGCGTTCAACGATGGCCGCTGGTTGATCGATCAGGGCTTCGAAATGCTGACAATCGAAGATCCGGCGCCGGGTTGGTGGAAATTGCAGGGCAAAACCCCGGATAAACTGGCTGTATTTGGTGAGATTGATGTGCGGATTGATGGCGTCGGCGCAACGATTGTGCCCACAGACGAAAGTCGCGCAACTATCACCCTGTTTGATGCTGGGGAGCGGATATCGCTGCCGAGTTTTTTAGATCTGCTGGAAGTAAGCGCCTGGGTGCATTCGGGAACTGACCGCAGTCCATTGCCCGTTGAGCGGATTGAGTCAGAATACATCGCGCATTTTGTGACGCTAGATGATGGCTTTCACGAGCTCGAGGTTGAAATCGTTGCGCCAACCTTCAAACGACAGTTTTTTACGCCCTTTACAGTGGCGAATCCGATGTTGGTTGATATTCTTGCTGATGAACAAGGCCAGCCCATTGCCTGGTTTCAGTTTTCCCACCCGAAAGTAGATTACGCAACGTTGAAAGCCACCGGGATGGTGCGTAAACCGCCACAAATTGCCTCACTTATACCCGGTCAGGCCTTTCCAGCGGGCGTCTGGCGGATTCCTTTGGATCAGAACGACGGTATTGTTGAGGTGTCATTTTCCGCAGCGGGTAATTACCTCGATGGCAGCGGTTTATTTATCAAAACCAAACCACACGCCATCAGTTTACCGTTGATACCCGGCGAACGGCTGCGGTTGCGTTACGACGCTCAGGGCAGAATGATTGAATTGCCAATCGATCCCCCATCCTCACCTGTTGAAGACCCTGCGACGGATGCCTCAGCCGTGGTCGCCGCGCAAGTCAGTGTCCCTGCTGGGGAACCAGTCCCAGCTGCTGAGGCTGACCCTGAACTACCGCTTATCCCACTGTGGTTTGTGGCTCTGATCAGCCTGCTGAACTTTGTTTTGGCCGGCGGCATCTGGTGGCTGAACAAACCCAAACCGCTCGAACTGGCCATCGACTGAACGTTAAGTCTTGCGCAAACACTTGCGCGCCCTTAGAGGCGTCTTTAAAGTAGCTGGCTTTGTATTCTCTTTATGTGTGCAGTGCTCAATGACTGCTCTGGTTCTGCCAGCATAAATTGATCAATTTAATCGAGCGGAAACTAATAAATGATCTTTGAAAGCACCGACGAGTATATCTCCACTGACGAATTGAGCATGGCTGTTGATGCCGCTGTTAAGCTTGAGCGGCCTCTTCTGATTAAGGGCGAACCCGGCACCGGCAAAACCATGTTAGCGGAGCAGGTGGCAGAGTCGCTGAACATGCCCCTCATTGAATGGCATATCAAGTCGTCGACCAAGGCGATCAACGGCCTCTACGAATACGACGCGGTGTCACGCCTGCGCGACTCGCAGCTGGGTGATGAGCGTGTCAAAGACATCCGTAACTACATCAAGAAAGGTAAATTGTGGGAAGCGTTTGAAGCGGAAGAACGTGTTGTCCTTCTGATTGACGAAATCGACAAGGCAGATATCGAATTCCCGAACGACCTGCTGCAGGAAATCGATCGTATGGAATTTTTTGTCTACGAATTAGGTGAGACAATTAAAGCCAAAGTACGCCCCATTGTCATCATTACCTCGAACAATGAAAAAGAGCTGCCCGATGCGTTTTTACGTCGCTGCTTTTTCCACTATATCAACTTCCCCGATCGCGAAACCATGCAGCAGATTGTTGATGTGCACTTTCCTGCGCTGAAAGGCGATCTGGTGAAAGAAGCCATGGAGATCTTCTTCGATGTGCGCAAAGTGCCGGGACTGAAGAAAAAACCTTCAACCTCCGAACTTATCGACTGGCTGAAGTTGCTCATGGCTGACGATATTCCTGATGAAATTCTGACCAACCGCGATGCCAGCAAGGCGATTCCACCTTTGTATGGCGCGCTGGTTAAAAACGAACAGGATGTTCATCTCCTGGAACGTCTGGCATTCATGAATCGAAGAGACAGCCGAGGATAAATCGTGCTCATCAATTTCTTCTTAACCTTAAGGAAGTACAAAGTTCCGGTCACCATCCGCGAACTGTTGGACTTGTTGAATGGTCTGAAACATCAGTTGGTGTATGCCAACGTTGACGACTTTTATCTGCTCAGTCGCACCGCATTAGTCAAAGACGAGAAGAACTACGACAAGTTTGACCGAGCCTTCAGCGCCTATGTCAAGGGCTTGGAAGATTTGCATGGATTGCTTGAGTCGCTGATTCCAGACGAATGGCTGCGACGCGAATTTGAACAGTCCTTAACCAAAGAAGAGCTTGAGCAGATTGAGTCTCTCGGCGGCCTGGAGAAATTGATCGAGGCCTTTAAAGAAGCCAAGGAAGCCGCGGAGAAGGAAGCTCAACAGGGCAAAGACGGCGAAGAAGGCGAAGAGGGCGATGCCGACAAAGAAGGTAAGAACGGCCCTGGTGGCAAAGGCAGAGGCAAAAAGAAGAAAGCTAAGAAAGTCTGGGACGATCGCCAGTACAAAAATCTGGATGACTCGGTAGAGCTGGGCACACGTAACATCAAAATGGCTTTACGGCGGTTGCGAAAATTTGCCCGCTCAGGCACCGACGAAGAACTGGACATGTCCGGCACCATCAAATCTACCGCTCATAACGGTGGCATGTTGGACATCAAGATGCAGCCGTTGCGTAAGAACACAGTAAAAGTGCTGCTGTTTCTGGATATCGGCGGTTCAATGGATGCCCACGTTAAAATCTGTGAAGAACTCTTTTCGGCAACGAGAACTGAGTTCAAGCACATCGAAAGTTTCTACTTTCATAATTTTATTTATGAATCGGTATGGAAAGATAACCGTCGTCGCATGAGTGAGCGCATTCCAACATGGGAAGTGCTTAACAAGTATTCGCACGACTACAAGGTGGTTTTTGTAGGCGATGCAACAATGGCGCCGTATGAAATTACCCATGCAGGCGGTAGCGTTGAGCATTGGAATGAAGAACCTGGCGCCGCATGGATGGAGCGCCTGGGCAACATCTATGACAAGCTCATCTGGTTGAATCCTACACCACAGGAAACCTGGGAGTACTCATCCTCAGTGACCATGACCCAGAACCTGGTCGACGGAAAAATGTTCCCTTTGACGGTTCGTGGGCTCGAAGAGGGTATGAGCGAACTGTCTAAGTAGGCACCCAATCGGCAGCTGAGTTCAGCTGCCTCTACTGAAGGTTATAGCTCGCGCAGCACCATGTCCTCGCGCCGAAAAAAAACGTCTGGTTCGATCAGGTCGTACCCCCTCGCTGATGATGTACCGCGCGCCCGGGTTATGCGGCGGGATTACTTTGCCCTGCGGCGTGAACAGGACGCCGATCGACGCTTGGCGGCTATTGCGCGTTCCGAGGCCATCCGGACCAAACGTTATGAAGCCCATGCCAATCTGGATCTCACCGTTGCCGATAATCTGCCGATGGCAGCGCATGCTGATGAATTGTTAAATCTGCTAAAAGATCACCAGGTGGTGGTCGTCGCTGGCGAAACAGGTTCAGGGAAAACCACGCAGTTACCGAAGTTGTGTATGCAACTGGGTTTCGGCGTAGGTGGCATGATCGCCCATACTCAACCCAGGCGTTTGGCTGCACGTACGGTAGCCAAACGTATCGCTGAAGAAGTTAAGGCTGAACTGGGTAACCAGGTGGGTTATGCGGTCAGATTTGCAGACCAGACCAGTGAGCAGACCCTGTTGAAGGTCATGACAGATGGTCTGCTGTTGACGGAAATCCGCAGCGATCGTTTTCTCGATGCTTACGATGTGGTGATTATTGATGAGGCCCACGAGCGCAGTCTGAACATAGACTTTCTATTGGGCTATCTGAAGCGTCTGTTGGCGAAACGCAAAGACCTGAAGGTTATTGTTACCAGTGCAACCATCGATGTTGAGCGATTCTCCGAATTTTTTAATGGTGCCCCGGTGGTGTCGGTCAGTGGCAGGACTTTTCCAGTAGAAGTGCGCTACCACGAAGGCGACCCGGAAACCCGGGACATTAACGAATCGATTGTGCAGGCATTGCTCGATATCCAACGGCATGGATCATCCCAGGCACGTGATGTACTGGTTTTTTTCGCCGGCGAGCGAGAAATTTTTGAGGCGGCAAAACTATTGCGGCAAAAGTTCGCAGATCAGTTGGAAGTGTTGCCTCTGTATGCGCGCCTGTCTTTTGCCGAGCAGAAAAAAATATTTGAGCCGGGCGGCCACAAACGGCGGGTGGTCCTGTCCACAAACGTCGCAGAGACGTCTCTGACGGTGCCGAATATAGGTTATGTCATCGACCCCGGGTTTGCCCGTATCAATCGCTACAGCTATCGATCCAAACTGCAGCGTCTACCTATTGAACCGATATCCCAAGCCAGTGCAGATCAACGCAAAGGGCGCTGTGGGCGA
>CBDUMB010000210.1:0-6140 GCA_965368205.1 uncultured Pseudomonadaceae bacterium
ACAGACTCAACCGACGACAAACCAGAACAGGAACAGGACTCGCTGACTTTCTGGCAAGTCCTCGGCAGCACCATCGCGGCGGCACTGGGGGTTCAGTCCAGCAAGAACCGGGAGCGTGATTTCACTAAAGGCAAACCCAGCCAGTTCATTTTTATGGGTATTGGCTTCACCTTCATATTTGTGCTGATCATGATCGGCGTGGTCTCGCTGGTATTGCCTTAGCCTGAGAGGTTGGCCAACGTTTCTTCGGCCAGTCCCTGCCAGTTTTTTCCCTGGCGTTTAAACGCGGCAAACAGATCAAACTGCTCCTGGGCACGCTGCAGGTTTTCACCGGGCTGACTGACTCGGAAATAGGTATCTCCGCTCAAATGATCGGTTAGAAAGCGGATGCCTAACATCAGCGTGACATAACAGGGTGCCGCGACAGCTTCAGCTGCATTGGTCAGCGGCTGATGCGGTGCAAACCCCTGCAGGCACGCGGTAAAAAATTCCGGCGACGTACGCTTTGCGGAGAAACACACCGAACGCACCAGATCACCAAAGTCCCAGGCCCAGTGGCCAAACATTGCTGTATCAAAATCAATGATGGCAACAACAGACTCGCCCTGCTGATCAAAAAGCAGGTTATTAATTTTGCAGTCACCGTGAATGGTTGTGTTAACCATCAACAGATCTGCGTACAAGTCACGGTGTCGATCCACCACCGCCTGCAGATGGCGTGGCGCTTCTGCGGCAACCTCATCGTAGTTCTTCAGGTAATGATTGAGCTGCAGGAAACCGGCAATCGTGGGTGCCAGGCGAGGTTCAGGCAAATGTGCCAAACGAGCCTGGAACGCGCCAAACGCAGCCCCCGCCGCACGCGCCTGCTGAACATTCTCAATGGGGTCAACTACCTTTGTCTGTTCAACATAGTGCCACATCCGATAGTACTCGCCGTCCACCCAGCAGCCATCCAGACCTTCTTTGTTCGCAACCAGCCCGGCAACCACATATTTATCCTGTTGGGACCAGCACTCAAGCACACGCCGTGTCTGCGCCATAACCAGCTCAGGGTCATGGAAAACACTCTGGCTCACTCGTTGCAGAACAAAACGCGCACCACCCGCCGTGACCAGATACGTGTCGTGAATGTGTCCGGAACCCAGCGGTTCAACCTGCGCCCCCTGGAACCAGCGCTGAGCAATTTCTGCAATCATCAGGTTAAGACGCCTTTTCTGCGTGGCGCTGCAACCAAGTCAACAACGCAGGGATTGGGGCAAGCATGTATTCACCCAGCGGTTGATAAGCTTCACGCAGGTCCACTTCCAGCTGCTCGCGAGAAAGGGTGCCAAGCAGATATTTTTGCATCCAGCGTGCCACGTCAGCCAGACGCGCAACAGCCGGCGCAACATCTTCCGGCCACTGCTGTGTTGCCGCCTGTTGCCAGGCCTGCAGATACCCTGACAACTCTTCTTCACTGCAACCCGCCAGGTCTTGCGCCACCAGGCTTTCCGGTGAAATGTAGTCGACCACTCTATTGAACGACGACAATGTGCCGTAGGGCCGTGCCTGAGGCATTTCTTTGCCCATCAAACGAGCCTGCAGCGCTTGTGCGCCTAACAAACGCGCATACCACTTTACCGGCTCCAGCATTTTCACCGTTTCTATCTGTTCTGCCGAAAGACCCAGCCCGGTGAGCTGCGTGCTCAGCAGATCCTCCAGACCAAGCGATGGCAGTGCCAGGAAACCGTTCAGGCGCTCATAGAAATCTTCAACATCACAAACGTCCTGTGCGGACCAGAGACGCTCAGCGACCGCAGGCAATCGCGACCATAAACGCATGGGCAGGGTGTGTTCGTCGACCAGCTCTGCCCACAAACAGGCTTCACCTCCCAGGACCTCGGTGCGTTCGCGCACTGGGTGCTCAGAGATATCGATCATCTCCGCACGCCATTGATGGGTCCAACCTATGCCTTCACTGACGTGAGCCAGCCGGATATCTTCAGCCAGAGCATCTTCAAAGGCGATCTGCTGCGCCTGACTCGCCTGCGGATCGTAGCCATAGTGCAGGTCTGCAGGATAAAACAGATCCAGATAATAGCCGGCTGAAATGATGCACTGCTGGCCCGCAGCCAATGCTCGATCCCGGGTGGTTGCACCACGCCAGTTCTGCACAAGCACAGGCGGCATCTGTGGATGCAGGACTTCATCCCAGCCAACCACTTTGCGGTTTTTCGCCGCCAGCATGTCGTACATACGCTGATTAAAATAAGCCTGCAGACCACGCTCGTCGACCAGCTGATGCTGCTGGATAAACCGCTGCACCCGATCATTCTCACGCCACCAGGATGGATGCACTTCGTCGCCACCAATATGTACGTAGGCGTCGGGGAAAATCTGCACGACCTCATCAAAAATGGTATCCAGCGCCGCATAAACAGATTCGTTGGTCACATCAAGACACGCTTTGTGCACACCAAAGCGTGTGGTTGGTTCAACCGGATTTAATCCCCATTCGGGATGCGCCGTGAGCCAGCTGTTGACGTGCCCGGGCACATCGATTTCAGGCACCACACGTATGCCGCGATCACCCGCGTAGCTGACAAGCCGCTGCAGCTGGTCCTGACTGTAGTGCGGCTCACTGGCAAGCTCAGGAAATGCTTTGCAGGCCAGACGGAAGCCCTGATCATCACTTAAATGCAGATGCAGCACATTGAGCTTCAACAGCGCCATGCCGTCGACAACAGACAAAAGCAGCTCAAGCGACAGAAAATGTCGCGCGACATCTATAAGCAGACCACGCCAGGGGAACCTGGGCGCGTCTTCTATGCGCCAACCACTGCGCTGCAGATCACCCGTCTGATGCAGCTGCCACAACGTGGTGATGCCATGCAGGGCACCCCAGGGTGTGTTCGCTGTGATCCTTATGTTGTGTTCATCAACTAACAGGTCGTAAGACTCGTCAACATGCAGCGCGGGTTGCGCCTTACCGCTCTGACCCAACTCAAACACAACCTCACCGAGGCACAAATCCCCCAGCAATTGTTCCGCGTAATTGCGCACGCGGGCATCCGCGATGGGGGCGAAGTGCAGCTGAGTTATCCGGGTCAGCGAGCAGCCACTGTCCAGTTGCGCAGCTGAACCTGGCAGTGGCAGGACAGCCAGCTGCATTTTGTTGTCGAAACCACTCAAAAACTTAACTCCGATCAATCCCCATTCGAAACAAACGCTCCTTAAGCCATCATGCAGCATTGGACTGTCGGCCGCGACCACATACCGGTAAAGTTCATTTCAAATTAGATGTGAAGCGGACATGAGCAAAACAATAAACTTCGGACGCAGTGTTCTGGACCAGGAAGCACAAGGCATCCGGCAACTTTCAGATTTATTAGATGAAAGCTTCGAAGCAGCAGTCAACGCAATTCTAAACTGCCCCGGCAATGTTGTTTTTTCGGGTGTCGGTAAACCCTGGATGATTGGTCAGAAAATCAGCGCGACCATGGCGAGCACGGGCACACCCAGCTTCGCCCTCCACCCCAGTGAAGCGCTGCACGGTGACATCGGCAGACTCCAGCCTCACGATCTGGTTTTTGTGCTGTCTAACAGCGGATCCAGCGACGAAATAGTTAATCTGATCCCTGCGATAAAACGCATTGGGTGTCGAATCTTCGCCGTTACCTCGAAGCCTTTATCTCCGCTTGGTCAGACAGCCGATGCCGTTCTGAACATGGGCGAGACCACCGAAGCCTGCCCCATCGGCATGGCGCCCAGCGTCTCAACAACAGTGATGCTTGCACTGGGGGACGCCCTGGCCCTGACCGTTATGAATGAACGCGCATTCAGCCGGGAAGACTACGCCCGCTTTCACCCTGGTGGTGCTCTGGGACGAAGCCTGATGCGGGTATCCGAGGTGATGCAACCTCTGGAATCCACCGCCGTGGTTGATGGGCGTTCGACGGTAAAAGATGCGTTAAACGCCATCACGCTGCATAAGGCAGGCGCCGCCTTTGTCACCGATAAGGGGCAGCTCGAAGGCGTGTTCACGGACGGAGATTTGCGGCGTCATGTCGGCGACGACAACCTGCTTACACAACCCATTCGTGAACTGATGACAATAGGTGGCTTTGCTATTTCGCCGGATGCCTTAGCCAGTGAAGCTGTACGCGTGTTTCAGGAAAAAAGAATTGGTGAAATCCCCGTTGTTGACGATGCCAGAACTTTACTCGGCCATGTTGCACTGAAAGATCTGGTGTCGATGCGCTTTGTCTGACCCAGAAGTGGCAAGGTCGCGATATGCAACTACATCCATTGTGCAACACAATAAGGTCGGCTAATCTCAATCACTGAATTTACAGGGGATTGAACATGCATGATCTGATTATTCGCAGCGGCACCATTGTCGACGGCTCCGGAAACACCAAATTTGTTGGCGACATCGCCATCGACGGCGAAAAAATTGTTGCCGTCGGTAAAGTTGACGGTGATGCCAGAAAAGAAATCGACGCCACCGGCATGCTGGTCACCCCTGGCTGGGTAGACGTGCACACCCACTATGACGGCCAGGCCACCTGGGACCCTATTCTTGCTCCCTCAAGCTGGCACGGCGTGACCACTGTTGTCATGGGTAACTGCGGGGTGGGTTTTGCGCCGGTAAAACCAGGTGACCACGACTTCCTGATTGAACTCATGGAAGGTGTTGAAGATATTCCCGGTGCCGCATTGGCCGAGGGCATCGACTGGCAGTGGGAATCTTTCCCGGAATACCTGGATGCACTGGAAACCAAAGCCCGTACCATTGATGTGGCAACCCAGGTACCTCACGGTGCCATTCGCGCCTATGTCATGGGCGCACGTTGTAACACCCAGGACGACCTGCCCACTGACGATGAGCTGGCACAGATGCAGGCACTTGTGCGCGAGGGTATCCAGGCCGGCGCGTTGGGATTCTCCAGTTCACGCACCTGGCTGCACAAAGACAAACACGGCATTCATGTCCCTGGCACCTTTGCCGGCAGTGATGAAATGCTGTCGCTTGGACTGTCGATGAGAGGTCTCGATCACGGTATCTTTGAGCTGGTGTCCGACCACCTTGGCGATGATGACGAATGGGCCTGGATACAGACTTTTGCCGAAGAAACAGGCCGCCCCATTACACTGGTGGCCACATCTCCAGCGGCTTTCGAAGGCAATAAGATGTACAACATTGCTGAAGCTGCACGGGTCAAAGGGCTCGAAGTACGGCCCCAGATTGCCGGCCGTCCTACCGGCGTGCTGCATGGTCTGCAGTCCAACTTCCATGTGTTTGCCACCACGCCGACATTCCAGAGCACCCTTACCGAATTGTCCTTGCCCGAACTGGTCAGAGCCATGTCTGACCCGGCGCTGAAAGCTCAGCTCCTCAGTGAAGTGGACGGTGATCGGCCGATGCCGCTGACCGGCTCGCTGCGAGAATTGATGTGGCAGGTTTTCCCGCTGGGAGACAAGCCTGACTATGAACCCAACAAAGAAGCGTCAGTGGCTGGTATTGCCGAAGCACAGGGACGCGACGCATTTGAAGTTATGTACGACCTGCTGGTGGATAACAACGGCAAAGAGCTGTTTTATCAGCCTCTGGGCGGCTATCAAACCTATAGCTTTGATTTCTTCAAAGTCTCCATGGCACACCCTAATGTCTTGTTCGGCTTATCAGATGGCGGCGCGCACTGTGGCGTGATTGCAGATGCAGGCATGCCCAGCTTTATTCTCAGCCACTGGGCTCGGGATCGGAAGAAAGGTGAGCAGTTTGACCTGGAATTCCTGGTGCGCAAATTAAGCCGTGATACCGCAGAAGCATACGGCATGTTTGATCGTGGGTTGCTGCAGGAAGGTTATCTGGCGGACATCAATATCATCGATTTTGAAGCGCTGAACCTGCATCGCCCTGAAGCTATTCACGACCTGCCTACCGGTGGCAAACGCCTGGTACAGAAAGTGGACGGCTACCGGCACATCATCAAACGTGGCCAGCCGATTTTCAAAGACAATGAACACACCGGTGCACTGCCAGGTAAACTCGTGCGCGGTGGTGTTGCTTAGTCCGTTTTAGGATGACAGCTGAATTCCGGGATCTAAACCCAGAATTCAGCCACTTCCTGCAACGCCTTGCGCTTGATATCAGGCAC
>CBDUMB010000211.1:0-6114 GCA_965368205.1 uncultured Pseudomonadaceae bacterium
TGAGTCACACCTCCGCAGCCTGGCTAAGGCGCTTTCATGGCGCCTCTTAGGTACCCTTTCTACCGCCATGGTTGCCTATTTTGTGACTGGGGAACTCGAAACCGCAGCGATAATTGGTGGGGTTGAGTTTGTACTGAAATTTTTCATCTACTACGCCCATGAACGCCTGTGGGTGTGGTTAAGCTGGCGCACTTCGAAGCGATAAGGTCGGATATGCGCATCATTTAACACTTGAAGGGGTGCGCTCCTGCTAGCATGGGGGCGCTTCAACAATGTGTTGTCCTGATGGCTTTAAGACGTGCCCTGGTTGTAGATGATTCTAGATCAGCGCGAATGGCGCTGAAAAAGCTGCTGGAAGAGCATCAGCTTGAAGTTGATCTTGCCGATTCCGGTGAAAGTGCAATTGAATTCCTCAAGAAAGCCAGTGTGGATGTGATTTTCATGGATCACACCATGCCCGGCATGGATGGGCTGGAAGCTGTATCCGCGATCAAAGCCAACCCCAAAACCGCAACCATCCCGGTCATGATGTACACCACCAAGGAAGGTGAGGTTTATGTCGGGCAGGCGCGGGCGCTGGGTGCTGTGGGTGTGTTGCCAAAAAATGTGCAGCCGCATCAGCTGTTCGAAATGTTGCTCAATCTGGGGCTGGTCAAAGAGCGGCGCGATACCGTAGAACGGCAAGAACCCGACACCTACGTGCTCGACGACGTAGATCGCTCTTTAGAGGCGCAGGCGCAAGGCATAGCGGTGCAGAATCTGGTTACCCGGATTCTTGAAGACCAGCACCTTACCCTGCGCGCGGATATTCTGCGCAGCCAGCGTAGTTTTGCGAAAGAAGTGGTGCATGAGCTGCTGAAAGAGCAGGCGTTGCAGAAAGCAGATGAACTCCCTGATGAGGATGAGGCCCCTGAGCCTGCAACAAAGCTAAGTGGCTGGTGGTTGCGCGCAGCGCTGTTTGTTGCGCTGGTGGTGGCCTGCTTCCTGGCGTTCCAGTTCAAATTGCAGCGTGACGGAGCAGTTGCACAGCTGGCCCAGGCCGAAGCCGCCAAGGTTGACCTTGCCGCTGCAAGTCGGGCGGCGCTGCAGGCGGATAACAGTGCGGCTGAACAGCAGATCCAGCAGGTTCGGCAGAGCGCACTGCGAGGCCTGGCTGCGACGCTGAACGTGAACACAGACGTGCCGATGTTCGCCCCGGCGTTCAGCGCCAATTTAGCTCAGCGGCTGTCTGACGTTTTGCCGTTTCTGTCTGAGATGGGGTTTACCGGTGAGGTGGTTGTCACCAGTCATCTGGGACGCTTCTGTCTGGTCATCGATGCAGCAGGCCAATATCAGCTGGCGTCAGATGATCTGCCGATGCTGTCCTGTGACTATGTTGGACACGTGGATGAAGACAACAATTATGTCAGCGACCGTCTCTCCGTTGAGTTTGCTCAGCTGCTCAACGCCCGTGAAGGCGCGTTGCCTGAACTGGTGTTGCAGGCCCTTGATGGGGGCTCATCTACTGAAATTGTGTCGTATCCGGACAGTCAGGCCAGCGCCGGACAGTGGAATGCAGCGGCGCAGTTGAACAATCGTGTTGAGATCAGTTTTCGACCCTGAGAAAAATTCGCCTGTCTGCGAAAGGCACAGCCCGGGCCGTGTCCGTCTGAACACTTGTGTTCAAGTAAAATAGTTTCACCCTGTTAGATCAGTTATGGTTGCACCTCGCAGAGCCTGCATTTTTAACACAATAGAGGGGATCTATGGCGTTTCAACCGTTTGATTTAACTGGCCGTGTTGTTCTGATTACCGGCGGTAATGGTGGCATTGGTCTGGGTATGGCTAAAGGGCTTGCCGAGGCTGGTGCAGAAGTCTGTATCTGGGGAACAAACCCGGCTAAAAATGAGGCGGCGCTTGCGCAACTTGCTGAGATTGGTCCGAAGGT
Source organism: uncultured Pseudomonadaceae bacterium (assembly GCA_965368205.1). Lineage (GTDB taxonomy): Bacteria > Pseudomonadota > Gammaproteobacteria > Pseudomonadales > Azotimanducaceae > UBA4421. The sequence continues at coordinate 1,928 of CBDUMB010000211.1, forward strand.
CAGCGCCAGCGTCTGTAACGTGGCTGACGAAGCTGCGGTCGAGGCCGCGTTTGCTAAAACCCTTGCTGATCATGGCCGTGTAGACGGCTGTTTTGCCAATGCCGGCGTTGGCGGTCGTGGTACAGGTTTTGATGAAATGACCCTGGAAGAGTGGGAACACGTCATCAGCGTTAATCAGACCGGCGTGTTTTTTACTTTCCGGGCGGCTGCTAAACATATGCGCGAACGCGCGGAGCAGGGTGATGGGTTTGGTCGGCTGGTGGGCACGGCAAGTCTTGCCGCCATATCGGGGCAGGCTCGGGGTGAGCATTATGCGGCGGCCAAAGGGGGTCTTATTTCCATGATCAAAGCGCTGGCGGTTGAGTACGCCCGCTATAACGTCACCGCCCACACGCTGCTGCCGGGTTGGATTGAAACGGATATGACACAGAGCGCGTTTGATAATCCGAAATTTGTCACCAATGTGAGCAAGCGGATTCCCGCCAGGCGTTGGGGTGTGCCGGAAGATTTTGCTGCCATTGCTATCTATATTATGAGCACTGCCAGCGCCTACCACACAGCGGAGACCTTTTTAATCGACGGCGGATATGATTCGTTTTAACGCTGTTGGTTATTGAGGCGGTTGTGCAGCGATTCAGTCGAAGTCTGAGCCTGGTACTGCTGGCGTTGGTCAGCTTGTCTGGTTGTGGCGGTAAACAGGAGTCGCGGACAACGTTCTCCATCGCCACAGGTGGCACGGCGGGGCTGTACTATCCGTTTGGGGGTGGCATGGCGTCGCTGTGGTCAGAACACCTGCCGCATGTGAATGTTAAAGCTGAAGTGACCGGTGGTTCTGTCACCAACGTTGTCCAGGTTGCCCGACAGGAAAGCGAATTCGGTCTTGCCATGGCTGATGTGGTGACCGATGCCTATCTCGGCCAGGGGCGCTTCCCCGAACCCTTACCGCTGCGGGTGCTGGTCAATGCTTATCCGAATATTGTGCACATACTGACCCTTGCCGATAGCGGCGTAACATCGGTTGCCGAACTGCGCGGTAAGCGCGTCTCGTTAGGCGCGTCTGGTTCTGGTACGGCTATCGCAGCAGAAAACGTTGTCACTGGCCTCGGTGTCGCGTTGGAGGAGCTGGCAGCGGCCTATCTGAACTTTGGCGAAACAACGTCTGCATTAAAGGATGGCACCATTGATGCGGGTTTTGTGGTGGGCGGCCTGGGTCTGGCAGCGGTGACCGAACTGGCGGTTACGCGCAACCTTGTGTTGGTGCCTCTGACGGACGCAGACCTTGTGACTCTGCAAAAAAAGTTTCCGGCTTATGCGGGATATGAGATACCCGCGGATACCTACAATGGCATCTCAGAGCCGGTGCAGGCGCTGGGTATCTGGAGCGCGGTTGTGGTTCATGAGTCGATGTCCGAAGCCCTCGCCTACAGCCTGACCTGTACCCTGTTTGCACACAAACAGGTGCTGTTAGGGGTCTCGCCGGTGGCTGAAGATATGAGCGTGGCCAATCTTACGAAGCTGGCGGCAGTGCCGTTGCATCCGGGCACGCTGAGGTATCTGCAGGCCGTGCAGGGCAGCACTCCGGAGCAGGTGGACTGCCTGGCCGCTGACGGTGTCTGAACGATCCATCAGAAATTGGCTCAGTCCCACGGGTCGTCTGGTTTTTATACTGGCCCTGTTATTGTCTGTTTTCCAACTCTGGCAGCCGATCGTGGGTTTCTTCCCGCCGGGGATAGTGCCGTTTGAATCTGTTTTCGGTTTGCTTCCCGCCACCTATTTTCGACCGGTACATCTGTGCTGGGTTCTGGTGATCGGCTTTCTAATCTACCCGTTTTCTGCACAGGCCGCTCAGCACCGAGGATGGCGTCTGTTAGATCTGCTGGTGATTGCTGGCTTGTTGTGGTCTTCCTATCGAGTGGTGCAGTTTGACTATCAGGGACTGGATCACCTGTTGTACGGCTTGTCCTGGCCTGACTATCTGGCGGGTCTGTTGTTGCTCGCCGCCACCCTGGAAATGGCTCGACGTGCGGTGGGTGCGGTGATGATGGTGGTTGGACTGACGTTCATCCTCTATGCCGCGTTTGGCAACTATCTCCCGGACGTGCTGGCAACACGCGGCTTCAGCTTCGAGCGTATTGTCCGCTTCCAGGTGTACACCGGCGCAGGTCTGTTTGGTGCACCTCTCGGGATAGCTGCAGGCGCGGTTTTCAGTTTTGTTTTATTTGGCGCGTTTCTGCAGGTTACCGGTGCCGGTCAGTTTCTGATCAATCTGTCTTTTGCCGCAGCCGGTCGTTATCGTGGCGGCCCAGCAAAGGCCAGTGTCATTGCTTCAGCGGCGATGGGTTCCATTTCCGGTAGCGCCATAGCCAATACGGTGACCACCGGGTCGCTGACCATCCCCATGATGAAACAGTTAGGTTATAAACCCGAAGAGGCGGCGGGTATCGAAGCAGCGGCATCTACCGGCGGGCAGATCATGCCGCCGATTATGGGGGCGGGTGCTTTTGTTATGGCCGAGTTCACCAAAACCCCATATGGCGACATTGTCTGGATGTCGTTACTGCCCGCGCTGCTGTATTTCACCTCAGTGTTGTTGTACGTCCATATCATGGCTGTCAAAGGCGGCTTTACCGGTATGAAAAATCACGCCGGGGCCTGGCGGGTTCTGCGTGATGGTCTGCATTTCCTTTTACCGCTGGTATTGATCACTCTGTTACTGCTGAACAATTATTCGCCGGTGCTGGTGGGCGTATCAGGTTGTGCCGCGGTTGTGCTGGCAAGCTTGTTGCGTCGGCATACGCGCGTAGGCCTGCCTGAAATTGCCGATGCGCTGCATAACGGTGCACGTATGGCAGTACCTATTTCTGTAGCCTGTGCCGTTGCTGGGATTGTGGTGGGTACCATCGGGCAAACCGGCATCGGCCTGCAATTCACCGAGTCCGTAGTTGGCATGAGCAATGGGCAACTCTGGCTGGCATTGATTCTGGTTGCTCTGGCCGCGCTTGTGCTGGGTATGGGCCTGCCTGCCACCGCCGCTTATATCGTACTGGCGGTGATGACGGCGCCTGCATTGCAGGAACTGGGACTGGCGTTGATCACTGCGCACATGATTATTTTCTGGCTGTCGCAAACCTCCAATGTCACACCGCCAATCGCGCTGGCTGCTTTTGCCGGCGCCGGTATCGCCGGCGCAGCCCCCATGCGTGCTGCGGTAGAGGCTTTCAAACTGGCCAGTGGTTTGTTTGTGATCCCGTTGATGATGGCGTTTTCGCCGTTACTGCTCACCCCGGAGCGGAGCTGGGCAGATGTTTTGCCCGCGGCGGGTTTAACCCTTTGTATGGTGCTGGGCATTGCAATGGCTGTTGAGGGTTATCTGTTTGTACGCCTGCGCAGGCACCTGGTTTTGCTCAGTGCGTTCAGTGTAGTTTTGATGCTGTGGCCATCGGTGCTCACCCGCAGTATGGGGGCAGCGCTTTGCCTATTGGTTGTCGCCGCAAATTATCTTGGCAGCCGCACAGCAGAAACGGTTTAAGCGCAGTGGGCGCAAGGTCCGCCATGGTGAGATCAGTTCAGAGTTTCCCGATTCGCAAGCCATTGTTCGTGAGGCACAAACTGGGCGTTGTCCCAGAATCCCCACTGTTGTGATTTTGCACCGGTGATGATCAGCGTCCACACCGGTTTACCGTCGCCCAGGTGCACAATGTGCTGGTGCGCGGCGGGGCGAAAATGGGGCCGAAAGCGTCGAACGGTCACCTGGCCCTGAGACGGGGTTGTTTCGACGTAGCTGCGTAACGGCAGGGTTATGAACCACCAGGGGTGGTCATGAAATGCGCGGTCATCATCGCCTTTTTGGAATTTATGCACGCGCAGATTGATGCCACACCAGACTATCCAGCGCTCCAGATAGGCTTCGCCATTGTCCAGCACCAGGTCGTGAGTTAAGCCGAAGCGCCACTTCCCGAGGTTTTTAACAGCGTCAAAATAAGGCATGAATAGTCAGTCGTAGAATGCGGCGCGGATTGTATAATTGTTGCGTAATCAAGTACCACAAGAGTTCTATGGAAATTTTCAAAACCTCTCCGGAATTAGATAACGCGCTGGTCGATCCGGCTAACTGGAGTCAGGAAGATTGGGTGCATGATCAGTTCAGCTGGCTGCGTGCCCACGCCCCTCTGCGCAAGCTTGCTCCG
>CBDUMB010000212.1:0-6108 GCA_965368205.1 uncultured Pseudomonadaceae bacterium
TATTCACCAGATCCATATCCAGGCTTGCCATATTCCGGCCAAGATCATATTGCGTGGGTTTGATGGTCACACCACCACCTAACAGGTCGAATTTACCGCTGAAGATATCAACCACATCGTCCTGCCACGCCACCTTCATTTCTGCGTTCTGTACAACCAAACCAAAATCGAATTCGCCCACCCTGATTGTTGAAGGCTGCAAACGCAGAACACTGTCGTCCAGAACAAAGTCCAACTCAGCTGTGGCCTGCTGTAATTCATATTCGTCGTAACGCACCATGCCACGATCTAATGCAACCGCAGCCCGTCCATCGAGAACGCCGTCCAGCCATACTGCCTGCAGAGCAACATCGACATCACCGCTGACGATGTCGACATCGTAGGGCCACTTCTGCACCAGGGATGCGCCGAGATTCTTCACAGACCATTGGCTTGCACCACTCATGTCAGCGCGGCCGCTCAGGCTGTCGTAGTTGACGTGTAAAGGAAAACCCAGATTGCCAACTGTGATATTGAGATCTGCAACCAAGCCGCTGGCAGGCAGCAGGAAAACGCCCGTGATTAAACCCCTGGTCTGCAGACCGTAACTGGTCATTGTAAATTCAGCGTCGCTATCCAGACTGATATCTGCATTACGCATATCGATGGCTGTCCGGGTCAACCTGGACTGAAATGTAATGTCTTCAACATCCTGCAGGATTGCGGTCATGCCTGGGCCGATACTGATCTGATTATCCGCATACTGCACAGATGTTCCTGAATCCACGGTGAACAGCACAGCAGCCTCGGACAAGGCAATGCTGCCACCCGCCAACGTCAGTACCATACTGGCCGGTGATCCGCTGAGTTGACCGCGAAGCGCTTCGACTTCTACGGTTTCATCCTGCCAGTCGAGTTGAAAACTGCCGGCCAGCGGCAACAACTGGTACGCCTGGCTTATGTCAAAAGAATCGAGCCTGGATGCCAGTTGCCCCTGCACACGACCACTACCCTCCGGCAATCCCAGCAATCCAGTCACCAGACTTAAGGGGTATCCGCTGAGGTCAAAGTGCCCGGTTACTTCAGTTTCATCATCCAGCGGCATTGCATTCAACTTTAGAAACGGTTCATCCGGCTCAGATCTGTCAAAGAAAGCAAACTGCAGACTGGTATTGGATTGCGCAGACCCGGAGACGGATAGATTACTGGCAAATACCGGCTCCACACCGGCCAACTCAAATGAAGCGTTGTCGCCGTCAAGACTGAGGCTTCCGGCACCCACAAAGTCCGCCTGCGCAATCTCCAGCAACAATCTCTGCACCCTTAATCGAGGCACAATGCCAAAAATAATTGCAGGATCAATCTCACTATTGGCCGCTGTTGCGAGCGGTGTCGAAGTAGCCTGCGGCGCATTAACCCGAACATGCAGACTACCTATGTCAACCGCATCAAGGGATTGATCCAACAACCCCTTCAAGTGATAACTGACAGCAATATCGTCCGCGATAATGTGAACATCACCGACGTCACCAGTCACTGTGTCTATATGAATTCCATCCAGCCCGGGGCGCTGCAACGACAACTCCTGCAGATCAAACCCTTGTGCACTGGCAAGCTCGAACGCCACACGGACAATAATCTTAGTGGAGAGAAAATACAGAGCGAAAAGCAGCGTCACCAGCAACAACAGGCCGCCTGCCAACCATCGGCTCATTGGTCTACGCGAACCCATGCTTTATCCCCGAACCCTGAAACCCTTGTCATCGTGTTTCCTGTCATGTCGCCCAAACCCGTGATGATACTGACAAGTTAACTTTCTCATTCGAATCAATCCAGCACTGCCTTTGGCAGGCCGTTGATCAGAATGGCGACGTCGTCGCTGTGTATCAGGGGAAGCGAGGCATGCGACCTCTGACTCATGACCTGAAAGCCTGACTACGTAAATCCGCCTATGCATATACCTGACCATAAAAAGGTATGGTTTGGGACTATTGGATTGAAACCCATAGGCAGTCTTATGCCCCTGCAGCGTTGGGTATCGTGCCTCATTCTGTTGTTCTCCTGCTTGAACGGCTGCGTCTATCTGCCTAAGTCGTCGAGCTTGAAACAAAGCTATGCAATACCAGCGCAATTGCAGTCACGTATATCGCTGGGGCTGACACCTGAGGGGCCGACGAGCAAGCCGCGAGCAACGCTCATTGACGCCCCTGATGCTGCGCTGACCTATCGTCTGGATCTGATCGACGCTGCGGATACCAGCATCGACCTTCAATACTTCCTCTGGCACAACGACGCATCGGGCATCCTCGTGATCGAAAAAATCCTGGCGGCTGCGGATCGAGGCGTTCGCGTTCGCGCGTTGGTCGACGACATTCAAATGGAGGGCCTGGTGAATCGGCTGAACGCTCTGGACGATCACCCGAATATAGAGATACGTATTTTTAATCCATTCAGTATCCGCTGGCGATATGAGTTGGGCATTCTGCGGCTGGCTGAATTTGCTATTGATGGGAATCGACTTAATCACCGTATGCACAACAAATTGCTGATCGCAGACAATCAACTTGCAATTTTGGGTGGACGCAATATCGGCGACGATTATTTCGGCTTAAGCGATAAGCGCAATTTCATCGATCTGGACATTCTGCTTTCAGGGTCGATCGTACCAGAGCTTACCAGCGGTTTTGACGTCTATTGGAATAGCCAATGGGCTCATCCCGTTAACATGCTGCTCAACCTGGCAGTCATTCCTGATCAACTCGACAAAGTAAGGAAACGAATCAGGCGTCGGGTGAGGCAGAATCCTGACATGAACGCTCTGGCGCAAACACAACTCTACCAGGATACGCTGTCCCAGGCGGCTAACGGCGCGAAGGTCAATGACTATGCAATGCTGATTGATGATCCTGACGTCAGTTGGTTTGATAAACCAAATGAAATCGCCGAAGAACTCACAGAAATAGCGCTGAGTGCAGAGCAAGAAGTACTGATCGTGACGCCTTACCTCGTGCCTACGGGTGCATTGCTGGAGATAGCCAGGACGCTTGTCGCCCGTGGTATAAAAATCAAAGTAGTGACCAATTCACTGCAAACGAATGATGTGGTTATCGCTCAGGCTGCATATTCTCAATATCGTAAGCGCGTACTGGCGGCTGGCGTGGAACTCTACGAATTACGCGGTGACGCTAAAATTGGCATTCTCAGTGGTGGCAATCGATCGAAAGATATTTCACTTCACACGAAATATATTATCTTTGATGAACGCCATGTCTTCCTGGGTTCAATGAACCTTGACCCGCGCTCACTGTATTTAAATACTGAGCTTGGCGTCATGCTTGAATCCACCGAACTTGCGTCGTCTCTGCGCACCTACTTTGATCAGCTAACACTTCCGGAAAATGCCTGGCGAGTGCTCGATCAACCGCACGGCGTGCAATGGCAGGCGGGAGAGGAAATCATCGAACGCACACCGGCAAAAGGACTTTGGCAACGGCTGAGGTACTGGTTCTACAGGCTGCTGCCTGTTTCCAGACAGTTGTAACCAAGCTGGTCACATGCGTTCATCGAACGATTAATTGGGGAAAAACAGCGCCTGTACCCTGTTCACGCGCCCTTCTAGGGTTTGCTTCAACGTCTTAACAAACTGCCAGGCGTCTGACCGGCCTTATTTCTTGATTCCGGATGACCACCAATGGCCAACGCCCAGTCGTAACGTGCCAGATTGCCTTCCTTGCTGTTCATCGCCGCCGCGTGCAGTAACGTGTTGCCCTTGTCATCCTGGGCGTTCGGATCAGCGCCATGGGCCAACAGCCTTTCCAGGGTGCGAATGCTGCTTCCGTATCGGGCCGCAAGTAACAAGGCGGTCATACCTTGTTGGTTGCGTAGATCGATATCAGCGCCATGGTCTCTGAGCAGGGTGAGCGCCGCTTCCGGGTCTTTTTCAGCCCAGGTGGCGATACTGTGGATAGCAGCGCCACCGTTTTTATTCTGCTGATTTGGATCAGCACCCGCATTCAGAAGTATCTGTGCCGGTTCCAGGCAATCCAGATAGACCTTGCCGAAAAAAGCCTGTTCCAACGGCAGTGGACCGTGTTCGATGGGAATACTGACGTCCGCACCGGCGTCCACCAGCAGCTTGAGCTTCGCAAGTTTTTCCGGCTTGCAGGAAATCAGCCCGCTGATCAGCGTGTTGCCACGTGCTTTTCGCGCGTTGACCTTGGCACCGGCTTCAATCAGCACCTGCACCACCTCCGGATTGCCCTTCTCTACCGCAGTCATCAGCGGCGTTTGCTGCTTGCGGTTCTGCAGTTCGATGGCAGCGCCATGTTCGATGAGCGTCGCCATGAGCGCTGGCGCTCCCTCATCGCGCTTTCTGCTTGCGAGTATGTGCAGCACCGAATTACCCGCACCGTCCGTCTGGTTCAGATCTGCGCCACGTTCCAGGAGCGCGTTGAAGACCCGCGTCCGGCTGGTGCCGCCGAATAGCGAGCGGATCAACGGCGTCTGGCCGGTGCCAGCCTGCTGATTGATGTCTGCACCAGAAGCAATCAGCAGGTCAACAATGCCGTTCAGTCGCTCTGGAGCAACACCACCAAGCTTATGCAGAGGTGTATCACCCTTGCGATCTCCTAATGTCGGGTCGGCGCCTTTTTCCAGCAGGAATGGAACAGCCTCCACGCAATAGCGCATGGAGATCATCAGCGCTGACTCACCTCGCCGGTTCTGCCCGTTAATGTCTGCACCCGCGTCGAGCAGCACCTGCGCCAGGCTGAGCGCATTGTCCCGGCAGTTCCTGAGTGCCGCCTCAAAACTGCTGCCCTCGTGGTCGCCGGCATCTGGATCCGCACCCTGCTCGAGATAGTGGATGGTCCGTTCGAGCCTTCCTGAACGCAAGGCATTCAACAAGCCTGCGTCGGGAGTTCTGGGGTCGTCCGACACTGCCTCCTCGTCTATCTCGTCGCCGGAAAGACCCCTCAGGCTCTGCGGGCAGTTGGCCAGCATTAAAGGATTCGCGGCGGCAACTTCGATCTTCCTGCGCAAACCGTGGCTTGAGTGGTTGCTCAGCGGAGACTCATCCAGACCGTTCTTCAACAGAATGCAGGCGCCGTGCGAGAGTAGTGCATCTACCAGTCCGACGTTCTGAAAAGTGAGCCCATAGTGAAGGGCTGTGTTACCAAACGCATCCTGCGCGTCCGGATCGGCTCCGGCGGCCAGAAGCCGTTCCGCCGCCGGTCCCAGGAACGCTTCATCCCTGGGAGGATGAGCCCGCATGTCACCGGTCCAGAACCCATAGGTATGGATCACGGCGTGCAGAAGAGGACTGACCTCATCACCATCGTATGTGGCGCAAGGGCGGTTCAGATCCTGATCGAGGACGGTATCCAGCGCCTGCAGATCGCGCTCAACGGATAGAAGATCACACAACGCGCCATGCTGGGGATTCTGTTGCCGCTGACGAGCGCGCTTAGCGTCATAAGCTCTCTTGTCGAGATAGTCATTGAAGCGGGTCGCCTGCGCTTTCGCCTCGATGCGCAATACTTTGTGTAGTGGTTCCCAGGTCGGTTCCAGCGACGCGCCAACCATCCAGAACCAGCCGAGCACCACAATGGCCAGAGCAGTGTAGAGCCCGAGTTGCCAGTTTCGCCTTCGAACTGAGAGCACCAGCGCGATGATCCCAACGATCAGGCGGACGGCTACCAGGGGATAAAGCAGAAACGCAGCTCCCATCGCCTCCATGCCTGACCTTGGCATGAAAAGAAAAATGAGCACGATGAGCACATCGAGAATAATGCCCGTCAGTACCAGGGCTCGTGGGATTGTCCGTTCCGTCATTGGCGTCCTGCCTGCATCTGGATTGCGAGTCAGTCGACTGCGCCAGACAGCTACTGCTTACGAAAGATTGCTGCGTCGGGAGTAACTAACCTGTTTGCAGCCGGGATGTCGTTGGCAGGCGTCACAAATCGCTTCGAAGGTACTCATAGCCTGTCGATTCCTGAGCAAGTCTGATTCGGACGGCTGGGTATTGAGATGGGGTCGGTTTTCGGATCTGCTTCTCAGGTCGCGATTTCTGCGGGCACCGCAGTAGAACGCTCTGAGGTGTGCTCCATAGCACCAATCACACGCTTATCT
>CBDUMB010000213.1:0-6088 GCA_965368205.1 uncultured Pseudomonadaceae bacterium
CAGCGGCTTTAACCGTGCGCAGAATATTGACGTACGTATCGCCGGTATATTCCGGGTGGATGCCCCCCTGCATACAGACTTCGGTGGCGCCACGCTGCCAGGCTTCCTGGGTACGTCGGGTAATTTCTTCGTCTGACAGATCGTACGGCCGACCGCGCAGGGACTCCGACAACTTGCCTTTCGCGAACGCGCAAAACTGACATTTGAAATAACAGATATTGGTGTAATTGATGTTGCGGTTAACGACAAAGCTGACCGTGTTACCGCAGACCTGACGACGTAGCTCGTCTGCTGCCTGTGCAACCGCGGTGAAATCATCACCTCTAGCCTGAAACAGACGCACAACCTCGTCTTCGCTGAGGTCCTGCCCGCTTTTAACGTTTTCGATAATGGTTTTGATATCGTCAGACACGTGTTTTGGCGCGTCCATGATGGCGGTCATCACTTCTACTGGTGGTTTGATGTCAATGTCACCAGGGCACCACTCATCAATGCGCGGAAATCCTTCTGTGTCGATCATGTCCAGAACCCGTACATGTAGGTCTTCATGCACCCAGTTGTCCAGGTCGATGGCGTATCGCGGATAAACGGTGAGGCGTTCGGTCAGGTATTTACCCGCCGCGGCAGTTTCTCTGGTGAGGTCTTCAAGATGCGGCCAGGGTGCTTCCGGATTCACAAAATCCGGTGTCACCGGTGAGACGCCGCCCCAGTCGTTGATGCCTGCATGGACAATTTGTGGTAACACGCCTGGACTTAAGTTGGGTGGCGCCTGAATGCTCATATGAGCGCCAAACAGTATCCTTGTGACTGCAATGGTCCATAACAGTTCGTTTAAGTCCGGCTCCGGCGCATTGACCATTTTGGTTTCCGCTTTGGCGCGGAAGTTCTGTACGATGATTTCCTGTATGTGGCCGTACTCTTCGTGAATCGCACGAATCGCCAGCAGGCTTTCAATACGCTCAAGTCGGGTTTCACCAATACCGATCAATATGCCGGTGGTAAACGGCACTTTGGCAATGCCTGCGTTGCGTAAAGTCTCTAACCGCACCGCAGGGATTTTGTCCGGGCTGCCGTAGTGGGGCATGCCTTTTTCGGTGAGTCTGTCTGAAGTGGATTCCAACATGATGCCCATGGACGGCGATACGCTGCGTAAATCCGCCAGTTCCTCCGGGCTCAAATTGCCAGGGTTTAAATGAGGTAACAGACCCGTTTCTTTAAAAACGGCTTCCGCGGCGGCTTTGAGATATTCGGTTGTACTGGCGTAACCCATTTCAGCCAGCGCTTCTCGCGCAGCTTTGTAGCGCAGTTCAGGCTTTTCGCCCAGCGTGAACAAAGCTTCTTTACAACCCATGGACTGACCATGGCGGGCTACCTCAAGCACTTCGTCGATGGTCATGTATGCAGCTTTAAGCTTGCGCGGCACCTGCGCAAACGTGCAGTAGTGACAAACGTCACGACACAGGTGCGTCAGCGGAATAAACACTTTCTTGGAATAGGTGACCACGTTGTGGAAACCAGTGTCGCGCAGTTCCTGAGCTACATCTGCCAGGGCACGGGTGTTGTCGAAGTCCGCCAGCGCCAGCGCGTCCTTGTCACTGGGTAGAATGCCGTTGCGGACGTCAGACAGCAGTTTGTTAACCGTATCGTCCGGGGATGAAAGTGAAGTGTTCATAAAACGCTATCCAGATAGTGAATTCGAAAGTTGCTCAAGACGTGTGGTGATGCCAGACCGGCGCAGGTAGCTGGCTGTCTGACTGTCCGGCTCATCGTTGAGCACAGCAACAAGATCTTTGGGAGTGTCTATATCCAGGGCAAATTTGGTGGCGGGCACGATGGTGGGTGTGATGCCGCGCTTGAATGCTGCATCGACATGTGGTTTGAAACTCTGCCCGTCGAAAATGTAGGGCATGCACAACGGGGGTCGGCAAATGAGACCGTTGGTACCCACATTTTCCGCGTCCGGTAGAATGGTCACTGTCTGATTCTGGGCGAGTAAGTGATCGAGTTCTTCTGCGTCTATACCGGGAACGTCGGCGGGCACAATAATGATGCCGCGGGCGTTGAAATGGTCGATGAGATGTTGGGCGGCCTGTTCCAGCGCCTGAGCCAGGTTGGCGGTGGGGCTTTCGGCATAACGTTCAGTTCCGAAGGATTGCGCCAGCGCGTCGGCTTCCGGAGTGCGGGATACAATGAGGACGCCGGAGAGTTGATTACACTTGGTGAGGCAGGTAAGGACATCTCGTGCCATGGCCAGCATGAGTGCGCGTCGTTCCTCTTCACTGAGTACATTGGCAAGACGTTGCTTTGCGCGCTCGAACGTCTTTATGGGAACGATGGCCCACATTGGCTTCTCCCGAAATGTAGTTGATGTACCGCCGCCGACCCCTATTTGCGCTCCTTTTAGTGCTACGCAACTGAGTTGTCGTCAACGCTTGGGTGTGTTTTTGCGTTTACTTAAAACACTCTGCAGGCACCCAAAGCCTAAGGGGACAAACCGTATCATGATGATACAGGCCTGGATAGTTCGATTTTTGGCTATGCAAAGTACGTTTTTTGCGCCACTTCCAGCCGCGCAGCCAGGGATTTTCTGGTGAGGATTGTTGTCAGGCAGTTTGAGCCTGTGTGACCCAGCGCGTATTACGGGTACTCCACCAGATAACAAACAGCAGAAAGACCTGGATAACTAATCGCAGGGACAGAAAAAAGGGCTCAACGTCAGGATACAGCTGCGGGTTCATCCACATATGCACGTTGGCAGGTGTCACCGCCAGCGTTAACGCGATCAGCAGGTTTCCGGCAAGTTCTCTGGTTGCAGGCGGTATCAGCATGATGGCGAATACAATCTCCAGCGCGCCGCTGAAGTAGACGATCTCCAGATGCCAGGGCAGATAGGGTGGCATGATGGCGACAAAAAAGTCAGGGTTGGTAAAGTGCGTGATGCCCCCGATTAAGAACCAGGCGAAGACGATAGCGAGTCCGAGGTAACTGGCGATTTTTAACATCGACAAACTCTAGCGACAAGGTAGGCTTAAGTCCATCTGAGGTAACGGGAGAAGGCCAATGTATCTAGGTAAGTATGCTCAATTAAACCCCGACAGGCCCGCTTTCATCATGGCGAGCACCGGCGAAGCCGTGTCCTATCGCGAATTTGAAGCCAGAGCCAATCGGCTTGCGCACCTGCTGCGTGAGATGGGGTTGAAGCGGCTGGATCACTACGCCATCTTCATGGAGAACAACAACCGCTACCTTGAGTGTTGTGCTGCCGGTGAACGCAGCGGGCTGTACTACACCTGCGTTAATCACTATCTGAAGGGTGATGAACTCGCTTACATACTGAACAACAGTGAATCGCGTGTGTTGATTGTTTCAAAAGAAAAGCTCGAGGTTGCTCTGGCCGCGCTGGCAGAGAGCCCTGCCATATCATTGTGCCTGGTGGTCGGCGCTGATGCTGATGATCTACCCGATAAGCGCCCGGGTGGAACTGAGTTTCGTAGTTTTGAGGCGGCATTGGCCGATTATCCGACGACGCCGATCGAAGATGAGTCGCTTGGTACCTCGATGCTCTATTCATCCGGGACTACCGGCAGACCCAAAGGCATTCTGCGCCCGTTACCTGAAAATAAACCCGCAGATTTTCTACCGTTGTATCATTTTCTGATGGACCTCTGGCAGTACCGTGAGGACATGATCTATCTGTCTCCAGCACCGTTGTATCACTCCGCACCGCAAGCGGCGACCGGACTGACAATTCGCAAGGGGGGCACGGTTGTCATCATGGAAAGGTTTGATCCAGAAGACTATCTCCGCTACATCAGCGAATACCAGATCAGCCACAGTCAACTGGTGCCAACGATGTTCAGCCGCATGCTGAAACTGCCTCAGGACATTCGCGACAGCGCTGACCTGTCATCTCTGGAAATTGCTATTCACGCAGCTGCACCCTGTCCCGCCAAAGTGAAAGAACAGATGATCGACTGGTGGGGGCCAATCATTCATGAGTATTATGGCGCCACCGAAGGACTCGGATTCGCAGCGCTCAACAGTGATGAGTGGCTCGCCAATAAAGGCAGCGTTGGTAAAGTTATTCTTGGTGAACTGCACGTGCTGGATGAAGAGGGCAATCCATGTCCGGAAGGCGTGCCCGGCGAACTCTGGTTCAAGACAGCCACTGAGTTCAGTTATTTCAACAACGCTGCGAAAACCGAGGAAGCGACTTCCAGTGATGGCTCCCTGAGCACCGTAGGGGATGTGGGTTACCTGAAAAATGGCTATCTTTATCTGACAGACAGATCAACGTTCATGATCATCTCCGGCGGCGTTAACATCTATCCCCAGGAAACCGAAGACCTCCTGATCACGCATCCCAAAATTGCTGACGCTGCAGTGTTTGGTGTACCCAACGAAGACCTGGGCGAAGAGGTCAAAGCCGTTGTTCAATTGATGGAAGGCATTGAACCTTCTCCTGCGCTGGCTGACGAGTTGATGGCGTTCTGTGTGGAAAATCTGTCCAGGCAGAAAAGTCCGCGATCAATCGACTTTGAAGACGAACTACCCAGACTGCCCACAGGGAAACTCTACAAACGCCTGCTGAAGGATCGTTACTGGAAAGACCACGCCAGCGGTATTGTTTAGCCGCACCGGGCAGTCAGAACAGTGAGCGATCCAAGCGACGATAGCGCCACGCCTGAAGCTACAGGCAAAGCGCCGCCCTGGGCTGCGTTCCGCTATCGCGATTATCGTTTGCTCTGGAGCGCCATGGTCACGGTGTCCATCGTTTTCTGGATGCGCATCCTTGGTACTGCGCAGTGGCTGCTGGATGAAACGGGTTCTGCTGTGCTCGTCGGCATGATTGGCGTTGTGCAACTGGTGGTGCAGATCCCTGCGCTGCTCTGGGGCGGGACGCTCGCAGATCGGGTAGATCGCAAGCGTCTTATCGCTTTGGCGAACGCGATAACATCTGTAACGCTGTTAAGCCTGGGTGTTTTAAACCTGTATGGTCAGCTGAATCCCGTTCTCGTCTACATGGGTATTGCGTTGACCGCAGCATCTCAGATGCTGGCGAATCCGGCACGTTCGGCGTTGGTGCCAATAGTGGTTCCCGAACGTATTCTGCTGGTTGCGGTTTCCACCGATACCGCGTCTGCGAATGCCGCTGCGATAGCGGGACCGCTGCTGTTCGCGGTGATCACCGTAAGCGCTGGTCTCAGTGCAACATTTTTAGTAGCTGGCAGCATTTCTCTTGTATCGTGTCTGTTGCCTCTGCTGATTAGAGCGAAAGGCACCGCAGACGGCCACGCGGAAGATGCGCCCACTTCGACGATACAGCAGACCATTGCGGGTCTGCGCTACGTGTCCCGTCATCCAATTCTGCCGGGGCTGTTTCTGCTTGATGTGGGCATCACCGCGGCTTCTTTTTATCGTGAAATTCTGCCCGTTCTGGCGTTGGGTCTGTTTGCTGGTGGCGCCAGCGCAACCGGTATGTTGGGCGCGGCCAATTCCACGGGCGCCATTATCGGTTCGTTTCTGGCCCTGTTCCTGGTTGGCTATCGGGCCAAAGGCATGCTGGTTTTGTACGCCTCCTTTGCCTACGGTTTTATTCTGTTCGGCTTCGGACTGGCAAACACCCTGTGGCTGGGCATAGTCATGATTGGTCTTCTGGGCGCCGCTGATTCAGTGACTGTTGCCGTACGTCAAACAACCGTCATGCTCACGACACCCGATCACATGCGCGGGCGCGCGTTTGCACTGATGATTCTTGCTGCCCAAACGGCCAACAATATCGGTACGATCTGGGTAGGGGCCTGGGCCGGGGTCATCGGAGCGGCCAATACCATGCTCATGGGCGGCGTGATATCGATCGTGGCTACCGCGGTGATCTGGCGCTTCTGGCGCCCGATCCGGGAGTTTCGATCTTCCTGATACAGCCAGAAAGACCTCGATCATCACCCCTCCCTGTTCATCCTGACGTTCAGTATTGTATGCTCACTGAAAATACATGTTAGGGGAAGGGGTTATGGCAAATACGGGTTTACACCATCTGGGCCTGGCAACACATGACATGGACGCAACCCTTGCGTTCTACGAGGAC
>CBDUMB010000214.1:0-6055 GCA_965368205.1 uncultured Pseudomonadaceae bacterium
TGATGATCCTGGCTTTGTGCCTGTTTCAGTCGATCTATACTTTGCTGCAGGCGTTCTTCTGTGACCGGCTTAAGCAGGTAGTCGACCGCAGCGCGCTCGAACGCATCCACTGCGAATTCGTCGAACGCGGTGACAAATACAATCTTAATTTCTGCAGAAAGAGCCTGGGCAACCTGCAGTCCGGATAATCCAGGCATCTGTATGTCGAGGAAAACGATGTCAGGTTGTACCTCAGCAGCCAGCGCAAGCCCCTGGCGGCCGTTGACCGCACTGCCCAGGATCTCCAGCTCGGGCCAGAGCTTATTCAGTTTGTTGGAAAGGTAGCTGATCAGGGTGGATTCGTCGTCGATGATGATGGCAGTGGGGCTCACAGCTGATCAATCTCGTTTTTTTCGGATATGGCGCTGTTGCCAGGCAGCGTGATACGGGCAACAACACCCTGAGGTTTGTTGGGAAACAGATCCAGTTGGGCCTGGTCGCCGTACAATGCCTGCAGGCGTTCCCGCACGTTTTTCAAGCCGGTGCCGCTGCCGGCGGTGGATCGATGCTTCGCCTGATTGTGTTCGATGCCCAGCCCGGTATCGGTGATCGATATGATGACGCTGCTGCCCTGCTGGGCAGCGGACACCGCGATCTCTCCGCCTTCCTCGCTGGGCTCAATGCCGTGTTTGATGGCGTTTTCGATAAGTGGCTGTACCAGCAGCGGGGGTAACGGGGTGTTATTGAGGTCTGCGGGTACGTCGAAGGTGTAGTGCAGACGGCCCTGCATGCGGGTGCTCTGTATGTCCAGATAAGCCTGAGCAATTTCCAGTTCCTGTGCCAGGGTTGTGGTCTGTTGGCGCGTTCTGTTCAGCGAGCCGCGTAACAGGGTTGTCAGGTTGAGCAGCGTCTTTTCCGCAGTGTCAGGACTTTCGTGGATCAACCCGGCAATGTTTGACAGCGTATTAAACAGAAAGTGGGGCTCGATCTGAGCCTGCAGTAGCTTGAGCTCGGTTTCAGCGAGCAGCTTTTCCTGCTGAGCCTGTTTAGCGGTAGCTTGTGCGAGCTCTGCTTCAGCTTGAACCATGCGGGCGCGGGTGCCAAAAAAGATAAAACCGAGGATGCCAAAAAAGACCCCCAGGTAAATGGTTCCATTGCTGAAGGTGAAAAAGTAAAGCGGATCCTGAAACGTGATTAAGCCGGCTATGACCAAGCCGATCGATAATCCAATGGCGGTGACAGGTGCTGGTCCCAGATAGGGTCCGAGCCACCTGTCGAACAACGGCTCCAATAAATAAAAGCTGGCGCTGACCGACCAACCTATGGAAAACGAGACCGCCAGGTTGGCTAAAGCGTTACCACCAGCGAGCAGGGTGACCAGGGTGGCAATCCCGATGCAGAACAGGGTGGTGTAGCCAAACACCCGCCAGGGGTGCTCTATGCTGCGAGGCTCGATTTTGCTGCTGGACTCAGCCATGCACAAACTTTCCGTGTAGACCCAGTGGCAGATAATACGGCAGTGTAGCTGTCGCAACAGGTCCATCTTGCACTGCCTGAGCATTAAAGACGTTCAACAGCGTCTTCTGACGCTGCCAGTCCAGCGCGGAGCCGATGACCCAGCCCTCACTTTCGGGTTTGCTTCCAGGTTTTGGTACAAACAGGTGTTCTTCCGGAATCTGGGTGTCGGGATACCGGTAAAAAGCGCGCTCGCCGGAATTGAAATCCAACGTACTGACTTCGTTGAGGCTGGTGTGAGCCGGTGCCGGGGTCAGGACATTGCGCGAAAGCATGGTCAGGCGATTGTTACGCCGGCAGCTGATGCGCGGGTCAACACAGGGAAATTCGGATTCCACATTTGTACCAAACAGAGGTGCTTCACTTATGCGACGATTTTTAGTGTCGATCTGATATTCATGATGATGGCTGATACTGCCCGGCACAACATTGCCACGCATGATCTCTCGGAAGCTGTCTATCATGACCAACGGGTCCGGTGCACGGGCGGCATCAAAACGAATGACACCCTGATTGTCCTCCCAGCCGTTGCCGTAGTGGAACACCCATTGAGACGGCAGTTCCAGCCAGAAGTGATTGTCAAAATCGTTTTTGTCGATAACCAGCACCCGGGTCGGTTGATCCGGATACCACTGGTGTGCGTCCAGGAACGATGACGGTCCAGTTGCTTCGTAATTCAGAGGGGGCAGCATCAGGACCAGGTGCCTTTCGGTCACCACAAAGTCATGCACCATGGTGATAGGGTCAGCCTTTATTTTCCCCATCTTGACAACTTTGCCCTGGGCATTGATGTGCCATAACACCATCAGATTGGCGCCTGATAAATAGCCAAAGTTCCATAGCGTGCCATCGGCTTCTACGCGTGGGTGGGCGGAGAAAGGCACACCTTGAGTGTGTTCAGAAAAGGCGTATGTGCCCCGGGTGTCCAGACTGTCTGGATCCATTTCCCAGGGTGAGCCCGCTTCCCACAGCGCCAGCAGTTTGTCGTGATGATGCAATACGCTGATGTTTGCCACGTTGACGATATCTGGTCCAGTCACCGGTGCGGGGTTGGGCGGCACTGAAGCAAAACCAGGGTAAAGGGCGCGCTCAGCCTGCCTTTCGGCAACAACCTTGTGCGTTTCTATCAGTTTTGCACGGTGAGAGACACTGCTGCCATCCATGTGAAATGCCTGCAGCATACCGTCGCCATCAAACCAGTGGTGATAACGATAGCCGTAGACATCGTGCTGAGCCGGGCCATTTCGATACAGTGTGCCCACCAGTTCCTGTGGCCACCGACCACTGATCTCTGCGGTGGCGGCAAATTCCTGGTCGGCTGCGCTCTGGTAGCCCAGCATCCAGGGATGTTGGGCCAACCCCTGGGCAAATTGATCCGCCCATGAGGCGTTAGCTGCGCGAACACCGAGTGGCAGGGTGGCTAAAGCGGTGCCTGCAGCGACTGATTTGAGAAAATTTCTACGTTGCATGGTGTCCTCACTTACCCAGCGGTAATGTCTGGGTAACTGAGCCGGTTAATTCGAACTTTGCCTCTTCCCACTTTGGTGGGCCGAAGTTGCCTTTGGCGTTGTTTGACATCGCCCAGGGCTCGGTTGGCATACCTACAAAGTTGCTGTCCATTTCGCCGTTGTTGTTTACATCGTGCATGACCCGAATGGCGTATTCGCCAGCGGGCAGGCGGGTTGAGAATGTCATTTCCTCGTCCGTTGCGCGGGACATCATTGAAGCGATAGAGGGCTCTTCGCCGTTGAACTGCGCTTCGCCCTGCATGATCTGAACCATCACCGTGCCTTCGGTGGTGGTCAGGTTGGTGACGTTGATGGTCAACATTTCGGCATCAATCATCTGGGTGACGGCAATACTGTAGAAGGTTGCTGCGCCGACTAAAATTGATTTCAAGTGCATGTTCTGTATCCAAATGTTTGCAGAGCTTGCAGATTACTGAGTTGGCGAGGGGTGTGTATTAAGTGCGACGGATGGGTAAAAAACGGGATGAGCGTGTTGCTCAGAGGATAGATTGGCAGGGATTGCTTAGGTCTGCGCCAACCACGCTTTTCCGATTGGCGGAAGCTGAAGGCCTCAGCCGATCAGCGATGTCTGGCCAGCGCGCTTGAACACGAGCCTGTACTTGACTATTCCGGTGGAAATTTCAGCCGTCTGTTTGCCCTTGCTGGCGATTCTAACTGACGGTCCGTTTCCTGCCAGGCGCCCGCTGTTCTCCAACCACCGGGCCCCAGTCCGCCATCAGTGCTCTACGCAGTTGTCCGACTGTTTCATAACCCAGGCGCATAGCCAGGGTCTGTTCAGAGTTTCGTAGCGTTTGCATCGCCTGGTTGATCAGAGCAGATCCTCGCTCGCTGAAAACGATGCGGTTAGCACGTTTATCCTCGGGGTCAGGGATCTGGGTGACCAGATCGTCTGCTTCCAGATCGTTAATCTGCTGTTGAATGGCCTGGCGGCTCACGCCCAGGGCCCGTGCCAGCTCTGCAGCACGGGTAACGCCATTAGAGATGTGAATCAGAATCATGGTCTGAGTGCGGGTGCGAGGTCGATAACCAGCCTGTTGAAGGCCATTCTGCAGACTCTCGTCCATCCAGTAGTAAGCGCGCAACAGTCCGCGCATCAAAACTTCGGGTGGCAGTTCTTCGGGTGTGTTCTGGTATTCGCTCATCGATCGGTCCCTTTTAGTCCTTGTGGGAGTAGCGGCAATTCCTTTGGGGTATCCCCCCATGCCGTCATTACGCTATTGTTCCTTAAAAGCCATCGTGCAGGCAAGGTGCTTGTCCGTGCCGCGCTGGGGAGCGCAGCCGATGGTCAGAATCAAAAAGGGGGGAGCCATGGATCTTTATGACGTCATGCGGACAACATTTGCCGCACGGGAATTTACTGACGATCCAGTGTCAGATGAACAGATTTTCAAGCTGCTCGAGAACGCGCGGTTTGCCCCCAGCGGTGGTAATCGCCAGGGCTGGCGGGTGATCATCGTGCGGGAACAATCCACTAAAGATGCGTTGGGTCCATTAATAGAACCTACCTTGCGCCGCTACGCCGCTCAGGTCGGCCATGGTGAAGCACCCTGGAACACGATTGTGCCAACCACCCTGACGCAAGCAGAAATTGATGCCACATCGGTCCCGCATCAACTCATTAACGCGATCACCCAGGCACCGGTGGTGTTGATGGTGTTCGTTGATCTGGCGGTGGTTGCCTCATTTGATAGCGAACTACCGCGAATTGGCGTGATTTCCGGCGGCTCGGTATACCCGTTTGTCTGGAATATTCTGCTGGCGGCACGCAACGAAGGTTTGGGTGGGACGTTGACCACCTTTGTTGGCGGTCAGGAAGATAAGCTGAAAACCCTGCTCAACGTCCCCCATCAATATGCCTTCGCCGCGATGATTCCTCTGGGCAAGCCAGTGAAGCAGCTGACCAAACTGAAGCGCCGCCCGGTAGAGGCGTTCACCACCTTCGAACGTTTTGATGGAGCACCTCTGAAATGAGTGAACAGACTACTCAATCCTCCACTGCTGAACTTGATGCACAACTCGCTCAGGGTAAGAAAGACGTCAACTCTGCTTACGCCAGATACGTTCTGTTTGTGCTCATTGTGGTGTATATCTTCAATTTCATTGATCGTCAGATCATTTCTATTCTGGCAGAAGAAATCAAAGCGGATCTGGGTATTGGAGATGCCGAGATAGGTTTTCTTTATGGTACGGCCTTTGCGATCTTCTACGCGGTTTTTGGCATTCCGCTGGGTAAGCTGGCAGATGTGTGGAACCGAAAGAGCCTGATTGCTATCGGTTTATCCTTCTGGAGTCTGATGACCGCTTTGTCCGGTTTTGCCAAAAGCTACACCGGGCTTGCCATCTGTCGCTTTGGTGTGGGTGTTGGTGAAGCCAGCGCAACACCTGCGGCGTTTTCGATGCTGTCGGATTATTTCTCGCCGCGAGTGCGTGCAACGGTACTGGCGATTTATTCCAGTGGTATCTATATCGGCGCGGGTATTGGTCTGTTCCTCGGAGGGGCGGTGGTGGAAGCCTGGTATGCCTGGTATCCCGATCCAGGTATGGCGCCGCTGGGGATTAAACCCTGGCAGGCTGCGTTTCTAACTGTGGGCCTGCCCGGGCTGGTGGTAGCGGTCTGGGTCTGGACGATAAAAGAGCCGATCCGCGGTGCCAGTGAAGGCCTGCTGACCACCCCGCATCCCACGCCTTTCAAGGCTACTCAGAATACCCTGTTCAGCGTTTTGCCGGGTTTGTCGCTGGTTACCCTTTATAAGGCTGGCGGTATAAGAGCGGTCATGGAGAACCTTGTTGCCCTGGCGATCATCACCGGGTTGTTCTTTGTATTTTATATGTTGATGCCAACGGCTCTGCAGTGGATAGCCCTTGGCGCTGGCGTCTATATCACTGTGAGTTGGGTGCAGTATCTGCGCCTCAATGACCCTGCCTGTTTTGCCATGATGTTCAAGTCTAAAGCGTTTGTGCTGGCCTCAATCGGCTTCCCCAGTATCTCTTTTGTCACCTACGGCCTCGGCTTCTGGTCTGCGCCGTTCATG
>CBDUMB010000215.1:0-6040 GCA_965368205.1 uncultured Pseudomonadaceae bacterium
TGGCCAATTACATGAAAGGACAGAATAACCTGCAGCATGCAGTGCAGGAGGTGCTCGAGGTTTACTGTTACCAGTGTTCCATCGATATGTCTTGTGCGGGGCTTGCGAGATCTTTCCTTTATCTGGCTAACGGAGGCGTTGTGCCAGAGTCAGGTGAGGTCATGGTGACATCCAGTCAGGCGAAGCGTATTAACGCGTTAATGATGACCTGTGGTTTTTATGACGAGGCGGGTGAATTTGCCTACCGCGTTGGGCTGCCGGGTAAAAGTGGTGTTGGTGGTGGGATTGTTGCGGTTATTCCTGGCGAGTTGAGCATCGCCGTCTGGAGTCCAGAGCTCAACGATCACGGCAATTCTGTGCGGGGTATTCTCGCTCTGGAACAGTTCACGACCCTTACAGGAAAATCAGTTTTTTAACCGAAGTCAGAAAGACAGCAGGCGTTCGTGCGTATCAGTCAGGCGCTGTTTGTTTTGTTTGTGGTTTGTTGAGGGCCTTGCTGCGCTGCTATCAAAGCGTCACGCTCAGCAGTAATGGTTGCCAGTTCTTCGCTGCGTTTTGCAGCAGAGGCTTTGAATTTACTCAGCCAGGATTCGCTCTGGTCGAGTGAGTACTGCATGTCGCGCATGGATGCTTGCTGTGCCTGTATTTCTTCACTTAATGTGACAACACGGGACTCCAAAGCCTCCCGCGCCTGCTCCTGTATCTTCATGTCGGCAATACAGTTCTGCAGTTCGTCCTGCTGACGTTTCTTATCTTTGTTTGCATAGTCCAGTTCGCTGTTCAGCTGTCGAATCGATGCTTCCCGATCCTGGACAATGGCGCCCAGCTGCTCCAGGGCTTTTTCCAGTTCGGGCACCCTAGACTGCAGTTCTTCCTGATTGTCCTGCAACGTCTGGTTGTTCTTCGAGCGACTGCGGGCAAGATCTGAAAGCATCTCGCGATCCTGGCGTAGTTCAGACAGCTGATCTTCCAGGCGTTTAATGGTTGTTTCCTGAGCGCTGATCTGATCTTGTAGTGCGTCCACACCAGTTGTGATTTCGACGTTGCCAGCCTGGGCAGGCGCAGAATCTGTAATGGACGTGCTGGTCAGCTGTGTCTCAAGTTCCGCTATCCTGTCTTCTCGCTCAGACAGTGTCTGGCGCAATGCTTCATAAAGCGATTCGGCGATGTTTACCCGCCGCTGGCTCTCGGGGTCAAGGTCGCCTGTTAATTCGTCGTATTCACTACCCTGCAATAAGATATTGCCGGATTCCTGTAATTTCTTAGCTGAGCTTAACTCGGTTGTCAGTGTGCGGATTTCTCTGGCATGACTCTTTATCTGAGAATCCTGTTGTGCGGCGACCTGGACGAGTTCTGCAATACGTTCCTGCTGTGAGCCCAGCTCCAGGTTCAGGCGGTCTATCTGTTGTTCGCGACTGCGAACTGAAGTTTCCAGCTGTGGGATAGATCTTTTTGCATCAAGGACCGCTTGTTTCAGCGTTGTTTCCCGACGGGCTGTACCCAACCCTCTGGCAGCCCAGCCTGACCAGATACAGAAAAAGCCAGCAGCGACGTAGGCAGCCACTGTTCCGGGATTGCTGGCAATAAAGCTGATGATCGTATCAAGCATGTTCTGCGAGGCGTTGGTTCACAATGATGGATAGTGCGGCAATCTACTGTTCAGCATGGCGGCGGGCGTCACAGATGTGAACCAAGCCACAGGTGCGAATGCCGTGTTATGTGTCCCGCCTCACAGTTTGGGCCGGGTATACCTGGCAGTAGGGCTATTGCCGCCTCTATTTAATTAGACAAAAAATAGACAAAATATTGATTAGTGCCGATAAATCTTGATATGTCTAATTAAAGTACCTAATATTACGGTTCTGTCCAGGTTAAGGCCTCTTATAGTTAGACGCATTGACTACTTGGGTAATTTTTTTCTTCAAAAGCGGATGATTTATGAAGTTGAAACAAAGCATTCTGCCGATGTTTGCAGTGTTCGTGAGCTTAAGCGTCTCTCAAGGGGCTTCTGCATCCGACGAAGGCAAAGACTTAGCGTGGAAGTATCACTGTATAACCTGTCATGGTCAGCAGGGTATTTCTAACTCCCAGCGTTATCCCAATCTGGCTGGCCAAAACGTCGCCTATCTGGTCAGTCGGTTGCGCTACTTTCGAGATGGCGTAGAACATGGCAACCAGATGAATGGTCAAGCCGCTCCTCTCAGCGACGAGGAGATCACCAAGATCTCCGAATTCTTTAACAAACCGTATTAGTGAGGCGCGACATGGCAATTCGATTAATTCTGGTCGGTATTATGGTGAGCATGCTTGCGGCCTGTGGTGCCGAGCCCTTGGATGGCGCTGCGTTAGCGCAGGAAAAAGGTTGTGTAGCCTGTCATGGGGTGAATGGCAAAGCGAACGTTGCAAGTTACCCGAACCTGAATGGCCAGTGGGAGCGCTACCTGAGATTGCAGCTGCGCGCGTACCGCGACGGTCCGAGGGAAAACGCGATTATGAACGGTATGGCGACAGGGCTGACTGACGAAGAGATCAATGCCCTGGCGGCACATTACGGCCGCGAAAGTTAATCCTGACAAGCTTGGGCATGGTCGCGACAAACAGCGGTCAGTAATCTTCGAATCGGGCGGTTATCAGGCTGCTCAAGCTGCGCCTGGCGCAGGACAGTCGCCGCCCGTTGCGGTTGTTCAGCGTTAAGGTAGAGGCGCGCCAGGGATGTGAACGCATCGGCCCTGCGTAATTCTGATTCGCCTTCCACCTGAAAAAGATATCGCTCAAGAGCGGCCATGCCGCGTACGCTCTCGAGGCGATTTTCGGCTGCTATCCTGCCGAGTTCCAGCCACGCTTCCTGAAAACGCGGGTAACGTTCAACGAGGGTTTCTAACGTGCTGATAGCGGCCTCGGGTTGTGTGTCTGCAAGATAGGCTTTGGCAAGAAAAAGAGCCGGGTCGCGTTCACTCGGTGCCAGTACCTGGGCTTTGGCAAAAC
This sequence comes from uncultured Pseudomonadaceae bacterium, assembly GCA_965368205.1. Classification (GTDB taxonomy): domain Bacteria; phylum Pseudomonadota; class Gammaproteobacteria; order Pseudomonadales; family Azotimanducaceae; genus UBA4421. The sequence goes on from CBDUMB010000215.1 coordinate 2,986, forward strand.
CGCTCACAGCGGCAGCCGTATTGCCGACCCCCAGGTCGTACAACGCCTGCGCTTCGTGGCCCAGCGCCGGGTCATAATCCCGACAGGCTTCGACCTGTTCTCTGGCTTTTGATTTGCTGCCGCCGAGCAGCCACGGTGCCAGCGTATAAAACCTCACCAGGAGGATTCTGGCGCGCATATTTTTGCCATCGTATTCAACGGCTTGCTCCAGAGCTTTTCGAGCTGAACGGGCCGCACCGATTTTACTCAGAATGCCCCCTTGCAGGAGGAGGGTAACTAATTGCGCTTCGCCTTTGGCCTCATAACACAGTGCTTCATCCGGAAAATTTTGCTGGCAAACATCAGTTGCGTTTCGCGCAACCTCCAGCTGACCCTGAAGTACCGCAACACGTGAGGTCAGATACAAACTTCTCGCGGTTGGTGCCTGTGTTTCTGAAAACTCAGCAAGTAATCGGTTTGCATCCGTCAGGCGCAGGTCGTTAAAGGCATCGTTTGCTGCGTCAACTAAACCCTGCCCGAACAAAGGGTGAGCACCCAGACAGCACATGAGGACAAACAGCTTTTGCCAGAGAGATTGTTTGCGGATCACTTTTTGTGGGGCAGGTGCGCAGCCAGTTCGTGCAATTTACGGGTCTCAGTCTTTTTGCCATCGGATACGGCAATCAGCAATTCGGCGCCGCCTAATTCCATTGCAACCTGCAGGCACGCACCACAAGGCCAGGTCAGCTCGCCATCGGTGCGACGGGATACTAAAGCCAGAATCTCAGGCTTGCCGGCATTGTTTGCGACAGTAGAAAAGAGCGCGACACGCTCGGCACACATAGCAAGACCGAGGGAAATATTTTCCACCAGCGAGCCTTTGATCACCGCGTTGGTCTGAGTCACCACGGCAGCACCCATTTTGAATCCTGAGTAGGGCGCATAGGCGTCGTTTTTGGCTTCTGCAGCGTCATGCAGCGCATCTGAAACGCGTGGGTCTTCTGATTGCATAGTGGTACCTAGTGTTCCTGGGCTTCGGGCAGTTTATAAATGAATATGCAGGCAACGAACGCCATTAACGAAAACAGCAGTATTGCAACTGAGTTACCAAGCGATTGCACCAGAGATGCGATGGCGCCAGCAAGCAGCAATACTACACCGATTAGTGTGTTTGAAACTGCTATGTAATCTGTGCGCTTATCCTTTCCACCCAAATCCACAAGATAGGTTTTTCGCCCCAGTCTGACCCCATCATGCAGGACCATTAAAACGAAGAAGCAGCCCGGCAGGAACCATTGTGTATGCGTCAGCTCGGGTTGAAAGCGTTCCAGAAAGAAAATCAGGGCACCCAGAACGCCGGCAGCCATGCCGCTGGTTAACAGCAACTTGCGGCTTGACCGATCAGCAAATTTCCCCCAGAAGTGTCCGCTCAGTAACGATGCGGTACCTTGCGCCAGAAGGAAAAATATCAACGCTGTGTTGCCCTGCTGCTGGGCCATGATCACCAGAAAGGGCGCTGACAGGGCGGTACCCACCAAAAAAGCGCGACCAATGACAAAATTTCGAAAGGGTGCGTCATCCCGCAGCAGAGCAAGGCTTGAAAAAGCCTCGGACAGCCCGTTAACCCCGCCTTCAACCGCACCTCGATCCTCTTCAACGCGAGTATATAACCAGGCAGCTAAGAGCCAGAATACGCCGGCTGATACAATCAGGCTGCTGTAGGCTGCGATGCCAGCCTCCAGCTGATACAGCACTGCTGCGGCGATGACTGTGCCAAACCCGGCTGCACTGGCCGACAACCCATTGACCCTTCCGCGCCTGGTCTTAGGGACCGTTTTACCCATCACGTCTTTGGAAGCTACGGAGCAGAACCCTCGCGCCAGGCTGAAAAAAATCACACACACAAGGATCGTCACACCTGCTGCGGCGCCCTGTAGAAAGACAGCGCTCAAGACAATGCCAAACAGCGCCAGCGCCTGGGCGACAGCACCTGCGCTATAGAACCATTTGCGTATAGGTGCCTGGCGAACCCAGCGACCAATAACAAGTTGTGGCAGCATGGAGCCGCTTTCACGGATCGGCACCAGTGCAGGGGCGATCCAACCTGGCGCGCCGATGCTGGTCAGTAGCCAGGGTAAGGTGGTCTTTGTGTTCGCCAGAGCATCCGCAAGCTTGCCAAGCGCGACAGCAGACGCATTGAGGAAAAAGTTCTGCGGCACGTTGGAGCAGGCCGAATCGGAAATGTCTCTGCAAACGCGAGCGTCTTCCTCTTCGTAAATGGCGTCGTAAACGCGTTCGGCACTCTCTTTTAATGACTGTTGGAGCATAAATCTGACTGTTTTCGCCATTTTATCTTAAGTTGATCATTCATTAACATGACAGTCCGACAGCCAATGGGGATTGGCATGAGATACGTTGTCACGCTGCTGGTTCTGCTTTGTTTGGTTTGTTGGGTAGGTATCTCCCAACGGCATCGAATTCTGATCGAATTTTTGGGTAGTGGTGAACCGCCGCCGTTGCTGAAGGCCGTTGACGAGGGTGCTAACACAACCTGGTATGACGACTATTTCACAATAGAGGCGCTTGGCCCTGGGACCTTTGCGATCGGCGAGCCTCGATACGCACAGCAGAACTACAGTTATCTGATCATCGGCAGCGAGCGAGCGGTTCTGTTTGATGCAGGCCCGGGTTTTCGGGACATCCGTGCGGTTGCGGAGTCTCTGACTGAGCAGCCCATTACCTTTGTGCCTTCACACTTTCACTTTGACCATACTGGTAACACCATTACGTTTGAGCGCGTGGCAGTTGTTGATCTGCCTTATATACGCGAACGGGCCAACAATAATCTTCTGACGCTCTCCTGGGCGGAGCATCTGGGCAGTGCTGAAGGCGTCGCCCCACCTACTCTGAAAGTTGATGAATGGCTTGTACCTAACTCGGTCATGTCCCTGGGTGATCGCGACCTGCGGGTTCTGTATACCCCCGGCCACACAAGTGATTCCATTTCGCTGGTCGACATGGGTACGGGCGTGCTTTTCAGCGGTGATTTCATCTATCCCGGGCCATTGTATGCGTT
>CBDUMB010000216.1:0-6039 GCA_965368205.1 uncultured Pseudomonadaceae bacterium
CCATGCGCAAAGGCTCTATCGTGGTGAACTCGTCGCAAGGTGGAGGCAGTAAAGATACCTGGGTGGTAGATCCACAATGATCGATCGCACGCTATCCAGCACTGCCTTACGTACCTACTGGCTCGGTCGCTATCTCGAGCGCGCGGGTAGCACCGCAAGATTGGTGTCCGTCAATGCCAATCTGATGATCGATCTGCCCGCACTCCTGCCTTTGGGCTGGATGCCGCTGGTCGAAATTCTCAGTCAGGAAGAAGAATATCTGGCCCTCTACGGTGACAGGAAGTTAGACCCTAAGAGCGCCTCTAATCGCAGCGAAAGGGAAACCAACGAAAAGAGTGTTGTTAAATTTCTGCTCAGCGATCAACGCAACCCCGGCTCGCTGCTCAACGCCCTGGCGTTCGCCCGGGAAAACGCACGCACACTACGTGGCAGTTTCCCCAGAGGTGCATATGAGCACATCAACGAAGCCTACCTGTCCGCCAAAGACCTGCTGCAGGAGCCTCTGAGCCGCTCCCGGCGCAACACTGGTTTGCAGGAAATTATTGGCCACCTCGATCAGATTAACGGCTTTTTATCCTCAACCATGCTGCACAATGCCAGCTGGCAGTTTTATCGTCTGGGCAACTTCATCGAGCGCGCCGATATGACTACGCGCCTGATCGATCTGCGCACCACCAACCTGGTAGAAAGCGCATCCGACCTTGAGCCGTTCACAATCATCCAGTGGCGCAGCGTACTAAATTCGTTGGATTCCATGCAGAACTACACCATCAGCATGCAGAACCCGGTCAACCAGGAAGACGTTCTCGAATTCCTGCTGAAAAACGACGACCTGCCGCGCTCGCTGATGCGCTGCCTGAATACCGTACGCAACTGCCTGCGACAGCTGCCCAACAACACCGAACCACTGGAGCTGGTTAACAACATGCGCCGCCAGCTGCAGCGTGCTCGTGTACGTACGCTGAAAGACGATCGACTGCATAAATACGTTGATGCACGACAGAGGCAGCTTTTCACCTTACACAATAAAATTACCAACCAGTATTTCCCAAAAAGCTAACCAATAATCTCTGGGGAGAGAGCGATGATTCAGCTATACGGCCTGCGCCTGAGTAACTATTACGGTCTGATAAAAGCCTTGTTGATCGACAAAGGCCTGGCATTTGAAGAAGTTAAAGCCCCGCCAACGCAGAAAGACGATAATCTCGCCCGCACGCCGATGGGCAAGATGCCTTCGATTGGCGTAGACGGAAAATATCTTTCTGAATCCCTGGCCATCGCGCAGTACCTGGATGCCATTGCACCGAAGCCTGCGCTGCTACCCAGCGATCCCTGGCAAGCGGCAAAGGTCATGGAACTGGTGTATCACATCAAACTTGACGTTGAGCTGGTTGCTCGTCGCTGCCTACCGGAGGCACTATTCGGTCAGACCGTCAGCGAGGAGACCAAGACCAGTACGCAGGCCGATCTGCAGCGTGGCCTGGCAGCCGTCAATCGCATTATTGTCTGTGATCCCTATGCTGCCGGAAGCACACTGACCCTGGCCGACTATTATCTGTACTTCTGCTACGGACTCGCTGATGTCATCACCCAGAAGATGTTCAACGAAAGTATCATCGCGCAAAACCCGGATATCGCTGCATTGATGCAGAAGCTTGCCGCACACCCGAGCATTGCCCGGGTTGAAGCTGAAAAGGCGGAGAAATAGATGATGTACAGAATACTGATCACCATTGCGTTATTAAGCATTACGCTTGGCCAGGTTCAGGCGAAAGAAATTCCGACTGCTAAACCTGAATCTGTGGGTATGTCCAGCGAACGTCTGGCCCGCATCAGTAAGGCCATGCAGGGTTATATCGATGAGGACCTGACGCCCGGCGTCATTACTGCAATTGTCCGCAAAGGCAAACTGATCCATTTTGAAACCCACGGTGACATGGACGTCGAAGCAGGCAAAGCCATGCGCGAAGATGCCATCTTCCGCATCGCCTCCATGACCAAACCCATCACCTCTGTGGCGCTGATGATGTTATGGGAAGAAGGTCATTTTCAGTTACGCGACCCGGTCTCTAAATTCATCCCGGCTTTCGCTGACGTCAAAGTCAGCACAACGGGTGATGCCAGTGGTAAAACCGGTGAACTGGTGGATTTGAAACGCCCCATCCAGATCCGTGACATGCTCACACACACCGCGGGTCTGGCCAACAGCTACATAGGCAACACAGAAGCTTATCGCGCCGCCATGGGTGGAGAACCCACGCGCGACAACGCCCATCTGATGGAAAAACTGGTACAAATTCCGCTGAACTATCAACCCGGTGAGGCCTGGCAATATTCAGTAGCTACCGACGTTGTCGGACGACTTGTCGAAGTGATCAGCGGTCAGACGCTGGATGAATTCTTCAAAGAACGTATTTTCAAACCGCTGGATATGCCTGACACACACTTCTACATGGATGAAGACAAGGCCCCACGTCTGACAGCCCAATACACACCGGGTGAAGACATGAAAATTAGCTTGCAGGACCCTGGCTCCGCAGAGAGTCGATGGATTACTGGCCCTAAAACGTTGTTTCGTGGTGCTGGCGGACTCGCCTCAACTACCCGCGACTACCTGCGTTTCCAGCAGATGATGCTTAATGGTGGGCAACTCAATGGCACCCGGCTGTTAGCGCCAAGCACAGTCAGCCTGATGCTGGAGAACCACACCGATGACCTCGACCTGTGGCTGGCCGGGCCGGGAATGTCTTTTGGTCTGGGTTACGGCGTTGTCACCGATCGAGGTGCCGCTGCTACACCGCTGTCTGAAGGTTCAGGCTATTGGGGTGGCGCGTACTGCACTTTGTCCTGGTTAGACCCCGAACAGGAACTGGTGGGTGTTATTATGACTCAGGTTCGTCCCTATACGCATATCAACATTCGCCAGGATTTTCAGGTGTTGACTTATCAGGCGATTATCGACGACTAGGTGACCGGTGTTTCGACGGGCCTGACGCCCTCAGCTGGCTGCACCCGTCGACAACATCTCCTCAACACCTTTATTGAACTGGGTTCGTACTTTCGTCAGCAACACATCACCCAGACTGAGTCGATTCACCCCCGCCGCGCTGAATTCAGCGACAGATACGCCGGGGAAAAATGGAGACAGCACATTCAAGGGGCGATCTGTACTGCTGACGACCTGCCGAACCTGATCCATGGTATTAAGACCAGGTACAAAAAGCACATGGGCACCTGCGGCAGCAAATGCCTGCAATCGCTTGACGGCTTCTTCGAGATCGTACTGCCTTCTGATCAACCCATCTGCGCGTGCAATCAGCTGAAAAGGCATATTCAGAGTGGAAACGGCTTCTACGGCTGCATGAATGCGTTCTAACGCATGGTTAAAATCAAATACACTCTGATCAACACGACTGAAATCTTCAATTGAACATCCCGCCACACCGGTTGTTGCCAGGCGCTTGATGTTGGCGGCAACAGCAGCGGCTGCATTGTCATAACCATCCTCAAAATCAACGCTCAATGGCAGTGTTGTGTGACTGGCCATGGCTTCGCAATAGGCCAGCTTCTGCTCCAGCGACACTTCGCCATCTTTGAGGCCCATGGTATACGCGCACGCAGCGCTACTGGTCGCCAGCGCCTTGAAGCCGTGCTTCTCGAGGTCTTTTGCGGAACCAAGATCCCAGGGATTCGGGATTATCCATGCATCGCTTGACGCATGTAATGCAGCCAGCGTGGCACATTTGTCAGCTTGATTTGTCATAGCAACCTCAATGAGTTCTGGATTCAGGCAGCAGCGTTGGGTTCATGCGGTCACCCAGCAGCACACGCGCAAAATCCCCACCTGCACCACGACTGATAATCAACAGATATACCGTTAGAAAACCGGCTCCAAGAAAAAACGCCAGTACACCCAGGCCTAAACCGGCTGGTGAAAACCCATGTCGCCAGGAAACCCATAACGCAGAAAACGCCAACATGAACATGAAATCGAGGTTGAACTGACCGGCCCAGTTAACTGCCGCCATATCGCCGAAGAAAACCTGGAACAGATTCATGCCGTATTCGAGGATGACTACAGTTGTGTAGGTCCCCAGAACAATCAGCAACAAAACAAGCAACAAACGAAAAACGACCATTTTTTTCTCCCGAGCTGACGATAGTTCCAAACAACAACACATTGTGTAGCATTCGCTACGTTATGTACGTAGCGTACACTACACAATATTCAGCCGTCAACGCCGGGCGGGAGATCTGACTACAGCATCGCTTCAATCAACGTGGGCCCCTCTGTGGCAAATGACTCCTGCAGCGCAGCAGCAAACTCTGCCACTGTCCGCACCCGCCAGGCTGGCACACCCATGCCATCAGCCATCGACACCCAGTTCAATTCCGGATTCGACAGATCCAGCATACTCATCGCCTTCGGCCCGGGGTTGTGCGCACCTACACGGCCAAACTCAATCTGCAGAATGGAATACTTCTGATTCGCCAGAATAATGTTGGTGACGTTGAGTTTTTCCCGCGCCTGAGTCCACAACGCCTGGTTGGTGTACATACCAGCACCATCACCCTGCAGACAGATCACAGGGCGATCCGGACAGGCAACCGCCGCGCCTGTTGCACAAGGCAAACCATAACCAATAGATCCACCCGTGAGCATCAACCAGTCATGTGGGGCAACCGTTCGTGTTGCAAAGCTTGCGCCAGCACCACAGGTGCCACCTTCATCCACCACAACGGCATTGTCAGGAAAATAGTGTGCCAGGGTTGTTCCCAGCGAGCCCGGCGTCAGTTCGCCTTTGGGCAATGCTGGAATATCCAGGGCAACAGTGCGCGCCGGTGTGGCACCAGCTCCAAGCTCTTCAACCAGTGCGGCAAGCGCGCCGTCAACATCTTCATCACGCTCAACCAGCGTGTGTAGCTCACAACCCTCTGGCGTCAGCCAGTTGGGTTTATCAGGGTATGCAAAAAATGTAATGGGCGGTTGAGTGCTTACCAATATCAGATGCTCGGTACCCGCAAGCAGTTCCGCCGCCTGCTCACCAAAATAAGGCAGACGTTGCACCTCAGCTCTACCTGCACCACGTTGAACCCGCCCAACAAAAGTATCCATAATGATTCTGGCACCCGTGGCTTGCGCAATCTGATCTGCCCAGGCGGCGCGTTCTTGCGTGATTGTGCCATTCATCAGAATCACACTCGGCTTACCGCTGCGCAGCGCGGTAGCAACCTCAGATACATTGTCCTGCACAAAGCTTTTGGGTGTAAGAGCCGGCACAGGCGCGGCCGCTGCCGTGGTGCGGTTCCAGGCCGTGTCCGCCGGCAGAATCAACGTCGCCACCTGCCCCGGGGGCGCCATCGCCGCCTGCACAGCTTCCGCCCCATCAGCCGCAACGTCATCAGCGGATTGAGATACTTTCACCCAGCCGGAAACCGGCTTCGCGATACCTTCGACGTCACTGGTCAGCGGCGCATCATACTTACGGTGAAAGGTGGCGTGGTCTCCTACAACATTGACAACCGGTGTACGGGCTTTCTTAGCGTTGTGCAGATTGGCCAGACCGTTGCCCAATCCAGGCCCCAGATGGGTGAGGGTGACCGCGGGCTTGCCCGCCATGCGCGCATAGCCATCAGCAGCACCGGTGACAACACCTTCAAACAAACCCAGCACACAACGCATCTCAGGATTGGAATCCAGCGCGGCCACAAAATGCATTTCAGACGTTCCCGGATTGGCAAAACAGACGTCTACACCGGCATCAACCAGAGTTTGCACCAGCGCTTCTGCACCACTGCGATCTTTTGTATCACTCATCGAACCATCTACTCCTTCAGTTTTTTATTAATACCCGGAACGCGCTGGTCAATCTGTTTGCAGATAGACTTCCGCGGCGTGAACGGGTGGGGTCATTTTCGAAATCACGACATACAATACTATTGAGGTTAAAAGGGCCGGGAAGACTTCGTGTAGCCCACCTCGTAAACCCAACCCTATCCAGGCAAGCAAAACTGTCACCCCGCCAACCATGGACACCA
>CBDUMB010000217.1:0-6017 GCA_965368205.1 uncultured Pseudomonadaceae bacterium
GATAGTGCCCAGACCAATAATGCCCTGGATACACTGACTGCAACACTGCAGACGCTGTTACTGCCCAGAGACCCTAACGACCACTCCAACGTCTTTCTGGAAATCCGCGCGGGCACGGGAGGTGACGAAGCCGCTTTGTTTTCCGGCAATCTGTTTCGCATGTACAGCAAGTTTGCGGAGCAGAAAGGTTGGCGCGTAGAGGTGCTCAACGAACGACCCGGCGAACACGGTGGTTTCAAAGAGATTATTTCCCGCATTGAAGGTAAAGACGTCTTCAGCCAGCTGAAGTTTGAGTCAGGTGCGCACCGAGTGCAGCGTGTTCCCGAAACCGAATCGCAAGGTCGGATACATACCTCGGCCTGTACAGTTGCCATCATGCCTGAGGTCGACGAGATCAACAGTATTGCCATTGATAAAAAGGATATTCGCGAAGATACCTTTCGCGCATCCGGCGCAGGCGGCCAGCACGTCAATAAAACTGATTCGGCGATACGCCTGACCCACTTGCCTACCGGCACCGTTGTTGAATGCCAGGATGAGCGCTCTCAACACAAGAACAGAGCTCGAGCGCTGTCGCTGTTACAGGCCAAGCTGCTGGACGCAGCACGCAGTGCACAGGAAACCGAGCAGGCAGAAAATCGTCGCGAGCTTGTAGGCTCAGGTGACCGATCAGAAAGAATACGCACCTATAACTTCCCTCAGGGTCGCGTCGCATAAACCTGACGTTGTACAAGCTCGACGAGGTTATGGAAGGCGCACTGGACTCCGTTATAGAACCGCTGATCCAGGAGCACCAGGCGGACCTTCTGCAGCAACTTGGCGCGACTCAGTGACACCGGTAAAACAGTGGCTCCAGCATAATAGCGATCTACCGTTGATCGAATGCGAGCTTTTGCTGGGTCAGGTCATGGATCTGAGTCGGGCACAAATACTGGCTTACCCGGAACGCGAAATACCCCCCCAGGCCCTGCAGCAGTTACAGCTTTTCATTGAACAGTTACGCGAGGGTAAGCCCTTTGCTTACATCACTGGCAGCAGAGAATTCTGGGGTCTGGATCTGCGCGTAACGCCAGATGTCCTCATTCCTCGCCCGGAAACGGAATTGTTAGTTGAACTGATTATCGAGCTGGCCCCGAGCGGCGAAGAGCTGGCCGTAGAGCTGCAGGGAGAGCTTGGCAGCATGATCGATCTGGGCACCGGCAGCGGCGCGATCGCTATCGCGGCAAAGACTGAGCGGCCCGACCTGGCTATCACCGCCATTGATTTATCTTGCGCTGCGCTCACCGTAGCGCGCGACAATGCCTGCAACCTGAATGTTGACGTGACCTTTCGCCAGCAATCCTGGTTACAGGGCAACACTTCACAATGGGACGTGATTGTCAGCAATCCACCTTACATCGCCGACAGCGACCCGCATTTACCAGACCTGCTGGCTGAACCCAGACAGGCACTGGTTGCCGGCAAAGACGGGCTGGATGATATACGGCAGATCATTTGCCAGGCGTCGAGGCAGCTGAATCCAGACGGGTACTTGCTCATCGAACACGGATACGATCAGGCCACAGCCGTACAACAACTGATGTCTGCCGCTGGACTGGTGAACGTACAGTCCAGAAAAGATCTGGCTGGCATTGACCGCGTCACAATGGCCCAACATGCAGGACGCTGAGTTACTCCGCTATAGCCGGCAGATCATGCTGCCGGAGGTAGACATCGCCGGCCAGGAAGCGCTACGGAACAGCCGCGTGATGATTATGGGCATTGGCGGCCTTGGCTCACCTGCAGCACTCTACCTGGCTGCAGCAGGCGTTGGCAGATTACTCCTGTGCGATGACGATGAGGTTGAGTTATCAAATCTGCAACGCCAGATCGCACATACCCAGGACGCTATCGGAACAAACAAAGCTGTGTCCGCAGCGCAGACTATCCAGGCACTCAATCCCTACGTACAAACAGATACACAAACGACACGTCTTGAAGAGAACGAGCTTCGCGCGAAAATTGCAGATGTCGACCTGGTGCTGGATTGCACGGATAATTTTGCCAGTCGACATATGATCAACAAAACCTGTTGGCAGACGAGCACACCCCTCGTGAGCGGGGCAGCAATCCGTTGGGAAGGTCAGGTCGCTGTTTTTGATGCTAACCAGACAACATCGCCCTGCTACAGCTGCCTCTATCCGGATCAGGAAGGTGCAGATTTGAACTGCGCCGAAAATGGGGTGATAGCACCGCTGGTGGGCGTGATCGGGACGTGTCAGGCACTTGAGGCGGTAAAGCTGATAACAGGTGTTGGCGAGAGTTTAGTTGGGCATGTGCTCTATTTCGATGCAAAATACATGGAATGGCGCAAATTGACGCTCAACAAGCGTCTCAACTGTCCTGTTTGCTCTCCTCAAGCTTGAATTGCCTAAGCAGCGACGCCACCAGCTGACGTTGAACATCCTGCAGCTTAACGGCTCTAAACTGCGCCATATGAGCCACCTGAATACCAAACAACCCGCATGGGTTTATGCGCGAAAATGGCTCGAGGTCCATATCCACATTAAGACTTAAACCATGGTAGCTGCAGCCCCTGCGGACCCTTAAACCCAGGGAACCAATTTTGTCATCGCCAATGTAAACGCCAGGTGCATCTGCCCGCGGCGCGGCTTCGATATCGTATGCAGCCAGCGTATCTACCATGGCTGCTTCAATACCAGTAACGAGATTACGCACACCTAAGCCCAGACGACGAAGGTCGAACATCAGGTAAGCAGTTATCTGACCCGGACCGTGATAGGTGACCTGACCACCGCGATCAGATTGCACAACGGGAATGTCCCCAGGCGCCAACAGGTGTTCAGCTTTGCCCGCCTGTCCCTGAGTGAAAACCGGATGGTGCTCGGTCAGCCAGATTTCATCTGAGGTACGGTCATCTCTCGCCGCGGTGAAAGCCTGCATATCCTGGAAGACCGTTTCATAAAGGCTGACACCCAGGTCTCTGATGATCACCGGGTGCATTACAACACCAGACGGACATTTGGCAGTGCTATCAGGTCTTCATGCAGAACACGCAGCTGCTCTTCGCCGGTGGCAACAATGGTGACGCGGACAGAACGAAAATTGCCGTTTCTGCTATCCCGAGTGCTCACCTGGTCAGGGGTGACTTCAGGGGCATGCTGACGAACAATGGCAACAATCTCAGCGATGCCATCGTCACTGACTTCACCGATCACCTTGATAGGATAATCGCAGGGGAATTCTATGCGTGGCGGTTCCATATAATCAGAAGTCCAACAGCTCTTTAAAAAACAACGTCAGAAAATCCCCCAGGCGGCTGAAGATACCTGCTTCAGGGGCATCGGCGAGGGTGATCAGCGGTGCTTCAAAAATGACCTCACCGTGCAACTTCAGCTTGAGCTCCCCAACCTCATCACCGGCGCTCAGCGGCGCTTCAAGCACCTTGGGCACTTCCAGCTCGGCTTCGATATCTTTGTAATAACCGCGCGGGAACGTCAGCACAACATCATCGGCAACACCAAGACTGATGGTGTCAGCTTCAGCGTAATAAATATCCTGCTCTTTGAGCATGACATCTGCTTCATACAGGGACTGGGTTTCATAGTAGCGGAAACCATACGACAGCAACTTCTGACTCTCACGCATGCGCGCCTGATCGCTATCCGTGCCCATCACTACCGAAACCAGGCGCATGCCCTGGCGTACAGCGGAGGCAACCAGGCAATAGCCCGCCTCTTTGGTGTAACCGGTTTTCACCCCATCCACAGATTTGTCACGCCAGAGCAGCTTGTTTCGATTCGGCTGATCAATATCGTTGTAGCTGAAGCTGCGCTGGGAATACAGATCGTAGTGTTCAGGAAAACGCTCGATCAGATCTATGGTCAAAATAGCCTGATCCCATGCCGAGCTGTAGTGTTCTGAATCTGGCAATCCCGTTGAGTTAGTGAAATGACTGTCTTTCATGCCGAGAACGGCAGCCTGTTGATTCATCATGTTGGCAAACGCCGCTTCGCTACCGGCGATATGCTCAGCCATAGCAATACTGGCGTCATTGCCTGATTGAATAATAATGCCTTTCAGCAGGTCGTCGACCGAGGCTGTTGTGCCTTCACGCACAAATGTTTTTGAGCCTCCTGTGCGCCAGGCGTTAACGCTGATCATCACCTGGTCTTCAAGGTTTATCCGCTGGCTCGAGACTTCCTGTTCGACCAGGTAGCTGGTCATGATCTTAGTCAGACTGGCGGGTGGAATGCGGGCATGGGCATTATGTTCAACCAGGACCTTTTTCGATGCCGCGTCTACCAGCAGGTAGGAACTGGCTGCGATATCCGGTGGCGGCGGGATAATTGGTGCAGCTGCCTGGCTAGCCAAAGCCCCTGCTAGAACACTCCACACACCCGCAAGCCTGAAGCCGCGCTTTAACCAATCAGTCATCAAATCCATCCATATACTACTTGTCGTTGAGCCAGCCTATTCAGCCATCCTTCAACGGGCACCCTGAGGTGCGGGAATCAATTTAGGCATACCGTAATCTGCCGCCTGCAGAAGATTTTGCAAGCGTGGGATATCATCAGCGGAGACCGGCCCCAGCCTGACACGATAAAAGCCATCCGAAGGCATTTTCACCACAACACCCTTGAAGCCAGTAAGCGCCTGCAATTCTCGGTGACTTCGATCGGCGCGGTCAAACTCACTGAAAGCACCCGCTTGCACCATAAACGTTTCAGGTTCAGAAACGGGCTCAAGCACCTCAACCCGGACGCGGCTTGTACCATGCTCATGGAAGCCAAGCTTCACCGCTGCCGCATAAGACAAATCGATGATGCGGTCACCATGGAATGGTCCGCGGTCATTCACCTTCACAACGGTCTCTTTACCGTTGGCTAAATTAGTGACGCGCACATACGTGGGCAGCGGCAGATGCTTATGCGCAGCTGTCAGACGATAGATATCGTAAACCTCGCCACTGGATGTTTCGCGCCCGTGAAATTTTGTCCCGTACCAGGATGCGGTGCCTTCCTGCACAAAACCCTCAGCGGAATCCATCACACGATAGGATTTACCCCAAACGGTATACACCGGACCATTACCGCGCCTGCTGCGAGGCTCATCAAGAACCGGAGGATCGGGAAGCTGCTGCATTTGTGCCAGCGCAGTATGCGGCAGGCGCGGCGCAGTATCCTGGTGCGGCTTGGGCGCACCGGGAATCTTGACGCCACCTGTGTAGGCGCAACCGCTTGCCAGCCATACTAGAGCCGTAGCGATCCAAAACTTGTTCTGTCTGATCATTGCATCTCCAACAAAGTGTATCTGCGCTTAATTTCCTGACTCAGTTGATGTACCGCCAATGCATACATATGACTGCGGTTGTAACGTGTAATCACATAAAAATTGTGCAGTCCCAGCCAGTATTCGTCACCCTCCTGCGCATCCATGCGGTACAGGGCTACCTTGGCATCACCCGGCAGTTCGGACACCGGCAAACTGCTCGCAGCCAGTTGAGCAACGGTATGGGGTAGCGACAAACCCGTTGTCAGCCATGGCTGCGCCTCAGCTGCAGACACATTCAGTTTACGCGCGACCAGTTCACCTGCACGCCATTTATGCTGCGCAAAATAGTTGGCAATGCTGCCGATCGCATCAACCGGGTTCGACCAGATATCTCTGACGCCATCTTCATCGAAGTCGACGGCATAATGCCGGTAGCTGGAGGAAATGAACTGTCCATAACCCATGGCGCCTGCGTAGGAGCCAAGCAGTTCAGCGGGATCTTTGCCTTCTTCACGAGCCAGCAGCAGAAACTGGGTGAGCTCGCTGCGGAAAAAATCGGCTCTGGGTGGGTAATCGAAACCCAAAGTCGCGAGTGCATCCAGCACGTGAAAACTGCCTTTCACTTCGCCATAGCGGGTTTCGATACCCAGTATCGCCAGTACATATTCCGGCTCGACACCAAAAACCTGCTGCGCCTGCGCCAACGTTTCGACATGGTCCGCCCAGAACGCAACACCTTTCTC
>CBDUMB010000218.1:0-5978 GCA_965368205.1 uncultured Pseudomonadaceae bacterium
TGTCTGATGACAGCGTTATATAAGTTCACCCGGTTGTCCAACGCTGGATTTGTATGGCTTACAGGGCAAGCGCACGAGCACGTGCCTGCTGTTCTACCTTCTGTTATGTTTCTTGGTAATCGATTTCGAACTGACGATGACACCATGAGGCCAGAGTATTGAAGAAGAAAAGAGTCGGCATTCAATTGCCAAAACAGGCACGCAATCAGACTGTCGAAGACCGTTATTCTCTCGAACTTGAAGCGTTAGCACCGATTGCCGAGATCATCGATGTCCCGGCAGACACCCCTGCGGAGTTTGCCGCCGGCGTACAGGATATGGATGCCATTATCACGTCCTGGGGTTTGCAGATCGACCAGCAGGTCATCAGTAATCTCAAACAATGTGTCGTCATCGGTGTCGGCAGCGTCGGCGTGGATATGGTGGATATTGCTGCCGCCACCCGGGCCGGAATTGTGGTGACCAACGTGCCGGATATTTTTATTGAAGAAGTCGCCGATCACGCCATGGGCTTACTGTTGGATCTGGCCCGACGCACACCTACCATGGTGCGCATGGCAAAGTCCGGCGACTGGTATCAGGCACGACCGCTGTTAAGCAAAATTCCACGACTTTACGGACAGACGCTGGGTCTGTTTGCCTTTGGCAACGTTGCCCACTGTATGGCCCGCAGGGCAAAAGCATTTGGCCTCAACGTTATCGCGTACGACCCTTACGTGAGCGAGCTGGAGATCACCGGCGCTGGGGTGGAACCGGTCAGCTTCGATGAGCTCCTGGTGCGCAGTGACTATCTTTCGATCCACTCTCCGCACAATGAGGAGACCGAGCATGCCTTTGATCAGAACGCTTTTGCCCGGATGAAAAATACCGCGGTCATCATCAACACCGCGCGCGGCCCGATGATCGACGAAGCCGCCCTGATTGCCGCGCTAGGCGCGGGAGAAATAGCCGGAGCAGGCTTGGACGTACTCGAGCAGGAGCCACCAGAACTGGATAACCCGTTGTTTTCTATGGAAAATGTAGTAATCACACCACACGTAGCTTCAGCCACTACGCGGATGCGGCCGGAGACCCGACGACGGGTCGGCCGCGAAGTTGCGCTGGTGCTGCGCGGACGCTGGCCGATGAGTTGCGTGAACCCAACGGTCCTGCCGAAGGTCACCCTGGAGCGTTGGCAGCCCTACCCGATGAGCAGGGGACCTAATCGCTAGAGGTCTTTTCCGGCTTATCTTTACGGAAAGCCAGCGGAATTTTAGGGTCACTGACCAGACCCACCGCCTGCAACATACGAATCAACACCCAGGTGGCATCAACCTGCCACCATTCCAGGCCATGACGTGCGGAACTGGGAAATTTGTGATGGTTGTTGTGCCATCCCTCACCAAAACCCAGCACGCCAATAAAAACGTTATTGGTGCTGGCATCACCTGCGTCATAGGGACGGGATCCCCAGCGGTGACAGACAGAGTTCACCATAAACGTGACATGCCAGGTGAAGACTGTGCTGATGAAAAAGCCCCACACCACCATTTGCAGACCAGAGGTGTTGTAAGCCTCACCCAGCCAGGCGCCCAGCGCGTACATCAACACCGGCTGAATAATGATCAACCAGACGTAATGGCGCTGCAGAAATTTGATCTCAGGGAATTTATGTAGATCCCGTGAATTGGTGCCTTTCTCGTTAAACGCCGCATCCGTCATCATCCAGCCCATATGCGCCTTCCACATACCGTGGGTCACGGGTGAATGTATATCTTCTTCAGTTTCAGTGGCCGCATGGTGATGACGGTGATGCGCAACCCACCATAAAGGCCCGCCTTGAACCGCCAGGCTGCCCGCCAGCGCAAACAGAAACTGTACGGGTCGACTGGTTTTAAATGAGCGATGTGCAAGCAGGCGATGGAAGCCGGTAGTCACACCCATGCCACGGAATACGTACATCGCGAAGGCGACGGCAAACGCCGCCCAACTGACCCCAGTATAAAATGCGCCCAGGCAGGCCAGATGGAATACGCTCATACCTATGATGACGCTCCAAACCTGCGAGCGCGCGCGCGGAACTTCCTGAGTCATTTCAGCCATGACGTTAGTATGCCCTCCAAGGCAGATCGGTACTTACGCGGATGTTAACCATTATCGTTGCCGACTACCACGCGGGTTCTACGTATTTCCACGGGATCTTTAAACCGGCTCACACTGTCCGACAAAACCTTCCCCTCAGGCTTTGGCTGCCAGACCGTGGATCATGAACGCGGCAAATTTAGGACCGTCAACATAGCCACTTTCCTGCGCAGATATTTTGAATCCCGCATCCACCAGCAACTCTTCAGGTCGGCGGGTCAAATGACAGCCGCCGCCTATCTTCTTCCAGATGGGCTCAATGCGGCTCTGCCATTTCACCACTTTAGGTTCATCAGAACGGCCATGTTCAACAAAGATCATCTGGCCACCCGGTTTTAACACACGATACATCTCTGCCACTGCGCGGTAGGGATTAGGGATACTGCATAAGGTCCAGGTACAGACAATGGTGTCAAAAGAATTATTGTCCAGATCCAGAGCTTCCCCGGAAATGCCCAGCACCGATACCGGCACCGATAGCGCATCCGCGCGCTCAGCCGCTTTCGCGGTTAACTCCGCTGCAGGATCAACGCCGGTAATGGACGTAACCCCTTCGCCATAGTGAGCAAGGTTCAACCCACTGCCGATCCCAATCTCAAGCACTTCACCGGTGGCCTGGCTAACGTACCGACTGCGCAGCTTGGACATGGGTGGCTGCGAACAGGCCGCATCGATCAGTCGGGGCAGTACATACTTTTCATACAGGTTAGGCATCAGGGGTCTCACTGGTGATTCTATTTCTGAAAGCTTGGACGATCAGCTGAGCTGATTCTATGGGGGCATGGTGGGCTGTATCAATGCAAATAATTGGCCTGGGTAATGGTGGAAAATCAAAACCGCCGGCGCCTTTTATGGAAGCGTACAATACTTTATCCAAAAGCTTTCCAAACGCTGCGCGATTCGGCTCGTTCAGCCGCTCAATAACGGTTTCATGATCGCACTGCAGTTCTACAAAATGCACCTGACCCGACGCCGCATAGACGGGGGCCAGCATTTCTTCGAGCAATGAATAGGTTACTGTTGCTTCAGGAGTGAAAGTGAAAATAAACGATTTTCTGGCCTGCGCTGCTGCCGCAAAACAATTTCGCCATAACACGCCACGCAGCGCTACGAACTCTGGTGTACCAAAATCAAACAAAGTCCGCGCAACGTCTACAACGAGGTGATTATGAAACAGCGGCATGCCCAGCATTGAGCTGAGCAGACTGCCAATCGTATATTTTCCCGATGCCGCCGGGCCATGCAGAAAAAATACGTCAAATCTGTGTTCTGCCGCGTCCGACTCCATCGCCACGTTAATGCGTCCTGATTATTGGTAAACATCCCCTCTCCTGACAGACTGTGTCAGGAGTGTTGTCCGCGAGACCTTGTCGAGTGGACCATATCGCCGTAAGTTGCCTGCCATCCATCGGAGGAAAGCCATGAACAATGACCAGAGCGTAGCAAATACACACACCAACGTCCCCGCGATAACACTGGTGACCCTCGGCGGGGCTTTCGACATGCGCAACGTCAGCCCGTTCTGTTTGAAAATCGAAATGCTGATGCAATCTCTCGGACTTAAATTTGATCTTGCAGAGCAACCAGACCCCCGCAAGGCACCCAAAGGCAAATTGCCTTACCTGGAAGTGGATGGCAAAACCCTGCCCGATTCAGAGTTGATCACCGAATACCTTAACGAAATCACCGATGGCGCCGTCTACGCAGGTCTCACAAGCCAACAGCAGGCCTATGGGGTCGCACTGGCTCGCCTGGCTGAGGATCAGTTATATTGGTTAATGGTTGCCAGTCGCTGGCTCGACGATAGCTGGTGGCCAAATGTAGTAGACGGTTTTTTCCATATCGCACCAGCAATTATTCGACCGCTGGTCGCAGGTGCTGCGCGACGGCAGGTCCGTCAGACCTACGACCTGCAGGGGCTTGGGCGACACAGCATCAGCGAACAACGCGGCTTTGCCGAAAGGGATCTGCAAGCCCTGCAGGATGCGGTGGCGGAGCAGGACTTTCTGTT
The DNA here is from genome assembly GCA_965368205.1 of uncultured Pseudomonadaceae bacterium. GTDB lineage: Bacteria > Pseudomonadota > Gammaproteobacteria > Pseudomonadales > Azotimanducaceae > UBA4421. Next base: position 4,133 of record CBDUMB010000218.1, read on the forward strand.
TAGCGACACACCAAACATTTTTGATTTCACGGTGGCCGGCGTGATGTCAGGCATTTACGATAACCGGCCACCTACCTGGTTAACCGAAATGGCGCAGAAATACTCGAAGCTGCAGGCTTATACCGAACGGGTGCAGGCGTACACGGGCATTTACGGAAGGAAGTAATCATATGATGGATTTTAAGGTCGCAAGCAACGTGGCCACTATTGGCATGGATGACGGCAAAGCTAACGCGGTTGGGCATGACTTCATCGACAATATGAATGAGGCCCTGGACCAGGCTGAAAAGGAAGCCCAGGCGGTACTGATCACTGGACGAGAAGGCGTCTTCTCAGGTGGCTTCGACTTGAAAGAGTTTGCCAAGGGAGTAGATGCAACCAATGCGTTGGTGAACAAGGGTGCAGCAATGTTGCTGCGTCTATTCAAACATCCACAGCCGCTTGTTGTAGCCTGTGCCGGCCATGCGGTAGCAGCGGGTGCATTTACCCTGCTGGCAGCAGACACGCGAATCGGCGTCAGCGGGCCTTTCAAGATCGGCTTGAATGAAACGGCAATAGGCATGACCCTGCCTACATTCGGCCTGCAGCTGGCCGCCGCGCGTCTGTCCAAACGCTTCCAGACCAAGGCAACCATACAGGGACATCTTTTTGCTCCAGAGCAGGCTTTAGACGCAGGTTTTCTTGATCAGGTGGTATCACCAGAGGTGCTGATCGACACAGCTTTTTCAATTGCAGTGGAACTTGCTCAGCTGCCTAGCGAGGCTTATGCGGCAAACAAGCTGGCGGTGCGAGCACCTTATATTGCAGTTATTGAGTCCAGCTTGGGATGATCCAGCTGACTAGAGCCAGACTGGCTCTATCATCGCTCAAGAATTCTGTTGGACGTCTTCCGGCGCGCTGAAAAAGGCACCCCGCTTGGGTTCTTCTTTCTCTTTGAACTGGTCACAACCTTCCGCTTTAAGCAGACAGCTGTAACAGGAAAGAATCGGTATCATCAGAAAAGCTGACAGCAACATACCTAAGCCTTCAAGCGCAACACCCGTTTTGTGCCATTGCGCCTCAAAGTTGGGTGCCATGGTGAAGAAACCAGCGAAGTAGAAAAACATCACCGCGGTCGTACCTACGGCAAGCACACGGGCGGTGTTGATTCCCATGCCACCAGGCTTAACCGTGGCTAACGCAAAAAAGGCGCCGAGTCCGTAGACAAAAATAAAATGCAGGTGATTCGGTATAAACGCGTGCAGCACCGCAAAAACCAGCAGTACACATCCAATTATCGCGTTCACAGTTCGCATTCAGATCACACTCCACAAAGTTATTCGGGCTTATATCTTCACTACCACTTACACCCGAGCCGCATCATGCTGCATGCCGATGTATTGCTTATATTGTTTGCAACTCTTTTGACCATAAGCATATCCATATGCTTCTTTCATTGTTTTAGATGGGGTAAAGAGAGTCAACTGCTATGTTACCCAAAGTGACAATTTCATCGTAAAAATCGGGTTCTTTACTACCATTTCACCTTATGAATTACCCTCATATCTCTAAATAGCATAAGAATACCCAGGCGTTACTGGCAGGCACGCCAAAGTGTGCAGGATTCACCCAATCTTGGCAGATTGGCCACCATCCACCGGCAACGCCACCCCGGTAATAAATTTGGCTTCATCTGATGCCAGAAAAAGTGACGCGTTTGCAATGTCCCAGGCGCTCCCCATCTGCCCCAGCAAGGGCACCGACAGCCAGGACAGGGTCAGCGCCCAAGTGAAGTTCAGGGGCTGGGCCACCTGGGCCGGCAACAGGTCGTAGGCCTTGAACAGAATCAGGTAGTAGATGAAGGGAT
>CBDUMB010000219.1:0-5968 GCA_965368205.1 uncultured Pseudomonadaceae bacterium
AAAATTGAAGAGAATTTGCCGGCTGTTATGGATTATCTCGAAACACTGCTGAGCGATGGGCGTCAGCTCCTGATGGGAGAGCAGGTCTCGGTTGCAGATTGCACCCTTGCGGCGGCACTGCAATTTGTGCGTTTTGCTAAGCTGGATGTACTGCAGGGATACCCGGCATTGCAGCGCTGGGATGCCAGCTACCGTGAGCGTCCCGCTGCCCGGAGTGTGCTGAGATTCTAACGCTTGCGCCTTTTTTTTGAGCGTTATCCAGGCATAAAAAAAGCCCCTCTTCAGGGGCTTTCGGCGTTTGCAATATTGTCAGTGACTCAAGCTACGCCGCTTCTGCTGCGCTGTAGTGCTCAAGTTGTGCTAACGCATTACTTAAGGCTTTGTAGAAGACATCCGGGTTGAATTCCTCTTCCAGCATTTCCTCAAGCGCCTCACGTTCCCAGCTTTCAATAAGATCGTCCATATCTCACTTTCCTAACAATTTAAGTTACATCCTGTGACTTGATATTAGGTAAACCGGACGACATCTCCGTGAACTGGTTCTCTTTTTGAAAACTGCCTTATCGTCGTGATATTGGACTGTTTTGGCTACAACATCTCCGATGCAATCAACTCAAGCGCCTCGGGTTGCTGGCTGCCCAGTAACATGGAGGCCACGTGTCCTTTGCTGCCTGCGGCTTTCCAGGGTGCCAGGCGCTCTCTGATGCGCTCTGCAGGTCCAACCAGGTGGCAGGCGTCAATCAGCTCTGCCGGTACTGCGGCTGCGGCTTCATCTTTTTTGCCTGCCAGGAACAGATCCTGAATCTTCACAGCCGCATCTTCGAAGCCCAGGGCTTTGGCATAATTGTTATAAAAGTTTTTATCGCGCGCGCCCATGCCGCCGATGTACAACGCCATGTTTGCGCGAATCGGCATCATGCATTGCTCTACATCGTCACCCATGATCACGGTCACAAAGGGGGAGACTTCAAATTGTGTCAGATTCTTATCTCCCGCTTTTGCAAAACCCTGTTCGATAGGGTCCTTAAAAACAGAATATTTGCTGGGATCCATCCAGATTGGGAAAAACCCATCACAGACCTCTGCGGCTGCGGCCACACCTCTGGGTGTTATGTTGGCTGCAAAAATTGGGATGTCTTCTTCACAGTGCAGAATACTCTTTAATGGTTTGCCTAACCCCGTTGCACCTGGGCCGGTATAGGGCAGCTGGTAAATCTCTCCGTCGAAGGTGGCTTTTTCCTGTCGCGCAAAGATTTTTTTCATGATCTGCACGTATTCTTTCAGACGGGTGACAGGTTTTCCGTAAGGTACACCATGCCAGCCCTCGATCACCTGAGGACCTGATGCGCCCAGACCCACAATGAACCGGCCGCCGGATAGTTCGGCGAGGCTCATAGCGGTCATAGCCGCCATTGCCGGGGTGCGTGCGGGCATTTGCATGATCGCCGTACCCACTTTGATTTTGCTCGTCTGAGCAAGGATCCATGCAGCCGGTGTGACGGCATCGCCGCCCCAGGCCTCTGCGGTCCAGACGGAGTCATAGCCCAGTGCTTCAGCATGCCGGATAGCGTCGAGGTTGATGTTGACACGGGCGCCGATACCGCCGCCTAAAATGCCTAGTTTCATAGTTGGTCTCCCTGTTTAAAAGATTCAGAAAATTGTGTGCGGAACCGTGAAAATCATGGTGCTCTGCGTGCGTCGAGCCACCAGCGCATGGTGGTGGTCACCAGATCGGATGCGTCCTGTTGCACGAAGTGGCCGGCGTCAGGTGCGGTGACGATGGTCAGGTCTGCATCGATCCAATCCCAGGTGTTGTTGAGGCCATCAGAATGAAGCGCGGTATCCTTCAACCCGTGAAAAACCAGTACCGGCATTTTCAGTTGTGGCGGTGGTGCTGGTGGCGGGGTGCCTGGCGCTGGTGGTGCAGGGTAGTTGGCTTTGTAAAAATTCAGCATGCCAGCAAAGCTTGAACGCGCGAAGGCCGCCTCGTAAATGGGTTTTGCAGCCGGGTCGCTGACCCAGCCGGCGAGGGTGGTGGGGTTCATCGGGCCGCCAAACATGATGTCAGGATCGCTGGGCGAACCCTCGCGGAACTTACGTGCATAGTCTGAATTTTCCCGCTGCTCGGGGTTGTTGGCCATCTCTCTGGCCATACCCATGGGATGGGGCAGGTTCAATATGACCAGGCGCTCGGTCATCTGAGGCATGTAAAATGCGAACTGCCATGCTACGGCGCCACCCCAGTCATGGCCGACGATGGTCGCGCTGTCGCGTCCCAGGTGTTGGATAACCGCTGCAACATCGCTGATCAGCAGCGGCATGGCATATTGCTCGACACCTTCGGGTTGGCCACTTTTGTTGTAACCGCGCTGATCAATGGCAACCACCTGGTAGTTGTCCTGTAAGCCAGCCATCTGGTCGCGCCAGGAATACCAGAAATCCGGGAAACCGTGAATCATCACGACCAGGGGGCCTTCGCCGACGCTGGCATAGTGAATTTTGACGCCGTTGTTGTCAGCGAAGCCGTGGCTGAGGTTTTTCAGGGTGGCGTCCTCGGCTGGGGCATTGCCCTCGGCGAGGACAGAGGTCGAAATGGTGGCGCTTAAAAGCAAAGCCAAGCTGATCAGGCGCATGACGCGTCTCCCCTTATCTGCTGAAGATTATCGAAACGTCTCTAATCTACTCTATTGGATAGCTGCTTGGGTAGACTGCAGACCAGGCGTGATTCGGCATCATGCAATGCTTCCTGGGGATAAACGCAGCTCGGGCGGACATTGTGGCGCTGGCCGTTGCTGTCGACCTGCCAGGTAGCCAACGCTTCTGGTGCGACGCTGCGTTCAACCCAATCGATCAGCGGCGTGATGGCGTCAAAACGATCCGGTCCTGCGCCGCCGCGACAATGGAACATGCCCGGCATCATGAAGGTACGGAAGAAACTATCGACATCGGTGTTCAGGGCTGCCACCTCTGCCCGGTAGGCCAGCAGCGTCAGCGGGTTAATGTCGGGGTCCGCCCAGCCAAAATAGCTCAACAGTTTGCCGCCTCGATTCTTAAAGCGGCTCAGATCGGGATCCACGGCGTCAACCATGGCTGAAAACTCGTCGAGACCATCCGGCCGTTCGGCAAAGTCGAATTGCGTCCAGTCGTAATCTGGTTGGTCTTCGATAAAAGTCATGTAACGAAAGAAATCGGAGCCCAGCAGGTCGAGCAGCACAGGACCATTGTCGTTTAGTAACCAGGGGAACCAGCCGGAGCGTAATTCCTGTGTATAGGTGGCGCCCAACACTTCGCGGCCCACCGGCATGGCTGGATAAACTTCCTCTCCAGCAAGCATTACCGGGGCGTAATACTGCTGCAGGGCCTCGCGTTCAGCTAGATCAAAACAGGCGTCGGTATCTGCACCCTCACAATGTGGCAGGTCCCGGTCGACGTCGAAGTCGCAGCGCCTGGGGTCCGAGATCAAACCGTCTTTGCTGCCGTCGAGGTCGTCGCAGGCTTCGTAGATATGACCGGCGAGCACCAGTGCTTCGGTTTCAGTGAGGCCAGATCTGCTGATCGCAGACACGCGCCAGGCCTGAGAAAATTTCAGGCCGGAATAGTCTGCCGCAGGCGCACCGGCAATAATGCCATCGAAATCCTGCGGAAAACGCTGTGCACTCATCAATGCCTGACGACCACCGGTAGAGCAGCCATTGAAATAACTGTACGCCGGTGCTTTGCCGTACAGGTGAGTAGCCAGAGTTTTGGCTGAAACTGCGGTCAGGTGCACAGCACGAAAGCCGTAATCCACCAGTTTGTGAAAGTTATTGTGCGCAAATGTACCGCCAGGCTGCACACGTTTGTCGTGGCCCGTGTCTGTGTATGCGGTTGCAAATCCATGGGCCAAAGCCTGACCGGCGGCATAACGGCGTGCCGGGTCATCCGCGGGGGTGCCGGCGAGCCCACCGTTGCCATACATGTAGAGGCGGCCATTCCATGCCAGCGGTAGATTCACTTCGAAACGTATTTCGGTAGGGATGAGGCCGTCCACGCGGCAGTGCGGTGGAACAGAATCGGTGGCTTGGATGAGGGTGCTGCTGACCACGGTGAAATCGAAGGTTGAGGCACTGATCAGATCACGACAGGACAAAGCCGCCTGGTGAGGGGTGGTTTTATATTGCACCAGAGATTCCGCGGCGTTGCTGAACGGGTCTGCGTGGACCCTTAAACCGAAAAGGAGCAGAACAACAATTGTTGAGCGCATGATTCTCCTTACTTTCTGACCCTTCGTTTCAGTCTGTCGAGTTTCTCTTTCCAGTGCTGGAAAACTTCCGGGTCACCGCCGCGGTCAGGGTGATGTTCCTGACACATGCGTCGCGCCTCCATAATCTCATGCACCGGTAGAACCAGTTGCAGGCCCAACGCTTCAATTTCGGATTCGCTTAACGTTTTTACCGGGCTGGCATCATCTGGCGGGCGATAGAAGCCGCGCCAGGTGCTGTTCGAACGATTGGCGTAAGAGACAGGTCCGGATAGACCTAGTTTCCATGGATGGTTTTTAGACGGCTTAGGCATAAGTCAGTATAAACCTGGGCTGTTTAAGTACACGCGGATGATAGACCTCGATTTGGCTTTAGGCGTGTTGAAACGAGCACGGTAACATATTTATAGCAACAGTTGAGATTTAGGCGGCTTGGCTTTGTAATGGCAGTCCGCTAATGAAAGAGATAGAGATGCCCAGAACTGCTTTGATCGTTCTCATGCTGATGTGGTTTTCCTCGGTTCCCTTAACTGCGCAAACCTCCGAACCTCAGACAAAAGAATTCCTGCCAACGCCGCTGGCCATGGATGCGCAAGGATTCCAGGAGGTGTTGTTTCAAGTTGCCCCAAACGTATACCTCAGTGGGCAACCCAGTGAGGCAGGCCTGGCCCGTGCTAAAGAGCTGGGCGTTACCCGGGTCATTAACCTGCGTACAACCATGGAAATGGATAATCGGGAGGTGGTGCCGTTTGATGAGGCGCAGCTGCTGTCAGAGCTGGGTATTGATTATGTCCATGTACCGTCAGGTGGACCAGATACGCCTTATTCTCCAGAGCGGGTCGCACAAGTCGCTGATGCAATAGCAGATGCACCAGGCAACGTGTTGTTGCATTGTACGGTTGCGTGGCGGGCCACCCATCTGTGGACCGCTTATCTGATTGAGCATCAGAATGTACCTTTTGCAGATGCTTTAGCGGTGGGTCGCCAACTTAATTTTGGTACGTTTCCATTAGAGGGTTTTCTGGATGCACCGCTGACGGTTACCCCGCTGCAACAGGGTGATAACAATGAGTGAAACAGCAATCAGTCGATTCAGTTTGCCCAAGCTGGCTGACATGCCGTCAGATATCCGCGAGCGCATCACAGCCATCTCGGATAAATCCGGTTTTGTGCCCAACGTTTTCCTTGTGCTGGCGCGGCGACCGGACGAATTCAGAGCCTTTTTTGCCCATCATGATGCGCTTATGGAGCGTGACAGCGGATTGTCTAAAGCTGAGCGTGAAATGATTGTGGTTGCCACGTCCTGCGCCAATGCCTGTCAGTACTGTGTGATTGCCCATGGGGCAATTTTACGTATTCGCGCGAAAAATTCGTTGTTAGCGGATCAGGTTGCGATTAATTATTTGAAGGCTGACATCACACCGCGGCAGAAAGCGATGCTGGATTTTGCCATGGCCGTTGCGCTGGACAGTGGTTCCATTGAAGACCAGGACATCGAGCCGCTTTATGGACATGGGTTCAGCGAGGAAGATGTCTGGGACATTGGCGCGATAGCGGCATTTTTTGCCCAGAGCAACCGTCTGGCTAACCTGTCTTCCATGCGGCCGAATGCTGAGTTTTACAACATGGGGCGCGATTTCTGACCTGGAAGCCCAGGTAAGAAGTGACACACAGAATAGCGTCTAAGCGCTGGCTTTAGCTGCAGCCTCACGTGCTGCACGAACTTTG
>CBDUMB010000220.1:0-5949 GCA_965368205.1 uncultured Pseudomonadaceae bacterium
TACCGGTTATCTGTTCAGTGAATTTGTACGCAGTTCCGGGAGTCTGAGTCTGGAGCAGGCGGTGAAAAAGATAACCCTGGATACCGCCAATATCTGGGGCTTAAAAGGTCGCGGACTTCTGCAGGAGGGGTTTGCTGCGGATGTGGTGGTCTTCGACCCTGATCAGATTGCCCGTGGAGAAGAGCAGGCGGTACATGATATTCCCGGTACCGGCATGCGTTATGTGCGTGATGCCATTGGTGTGAATTCGGTCATCGTTAACGGCGCCCTGGCTTATGATCAGACCGGTTACAAAGAAGCACACACCGGTCAGGTGGTCAGCTAAGCGGAGTCTTCTGCAACCACCGGTTCCTGAAACTGCAGGCTGTGCAGGGTGCTGTATAACCCCTGCGCCGCCAGCAGCTCCTCGTGGGTACCAAGCTCTTCGACGCTACCGTTGTGTAATACCAGCACGCGATCCGCTTCCTGAATCGTCTGCAAGCGGTGGGCGATAAGAATGCTGGTGCGGTCCTGCGTCAAGCGTCGCAAAGCATCCTGGATCAACAATTCCGTCTCTGTGTCGATACTCGCCGTGGCTTCGTCAAGCACAAGTATTTCCGGATCCGCTGCCAACACGCGCGCGAACGCCAGAAGCTGGCGCTGTCCCTGTGACAGATTCTGGCCGCGCTCGGTCAGTTCCGTGTTATAGCCGTCAGGCAGTGAGACAATGAAATCGTGTGCATTGACTGTCTTTGCGGCCTGTATGGCCTGCTCGAGGGTAATGTCCGGGTTGCCCAGCGCGATGTTGTCGTAGATGGTGCCGGAAAAGATATGGAAGTCCTGCAGGACGACGCCAACACGTTTTCTTAGATCGTGGCTGTGAATATGGTTGAGGTCTACGCCGTCCAGAAAGATCTGCCCATCGTCAAAATCGTAGAAGCGGCTTAACAGACGTATCAACGTACTTTTGCCTGATCCGGTAGGGCCGACGATGGCAAGTTTTTCGCCAGGTGCGATAGTAAAAGTCACATCCTTCAGGATCGGCATGTTATCAAGGTAGCTGAAGTTGACGTGATTGAAACGCACCTCACCTGCAAGGCGCTTTGGAAGTGTCACAGGGTGAGCCGGTTCGTGGATTTTTTCATCCCAGTCGATAGCCTGAAAAATCCGCTCACCACTGGCCATGGCACGGAACAGAATGTTGGTCTGTTCTCCCAGTACCACAACAGGATGGAACAGCATGCCGATAAACTGAGTAAACAGTACAACTTCACCCAGCGTCATTTCCATCGTCGACACCTGACTTGCACCGAACCAGATGATCACGCCAATAGCGATATGTGCAAGGCTATCGTTGAATGCACCATAAAGCGTTTCAACCCGAGCCGAGCGCAATTCGAAATCGCGATTCTTCTCATTGATCCTGGTATAACGCTTGAGGTTGAACCCCTCCCGGTCGGAGAGTTGCACCACCTGCAGACCAGCCAGGTTTTCCTGCAGATTCTGGTTCAACGCGGACAGCGTCTGGCGAACCTGTCTGAATAGATGTCTTGTCATGCGACGGAAGTAGTAGGTAGCTCCGGCTAAAATCGGCAAAGCCAACAGCAGGATCACAGTGAGTTCCGGGTTGATGGCCAGCATGACGGTCAGCGCCACAAAAAACGGGACAAACTCTCCGATCAGACTGCCTAAGCCGCGCAACAATTCAAACAGTGCTTCTACATCGTTGGTGACCCGGGTCATGACCCGGCCGACGGCAACGCGGTCGTAAAAAGACGATGGCCGGGTTTCCAGGTGTCTGAACAGATCCAAACGCAGGTCGCGCAGGCCTTTGATCACGGCGCCGATCAGCGTCATGCGATGCGCATGGCCGGTAAATGCCCAGAGGATCTGGATAACGCCATACATCAAACAGGCAATCACAAGCGGAGGCAGGCCGGTGACGTCGACCAGATAGGTGTTCAGTTCGATCAGGCCAAAATCCGGCGTGTCTGCATCAGATTCATTGCGAAAGATATGATCGATGGCAACCAGGGAAATGATGATCGGCAGGAGGATCTGCAGGGTGGACGTAATCAGCACCAGCACGGTGCTGATCAGCAGGGACAGTTTGTAGGGTTTGAGCCAGTGCATTAACCGACCCAGCAGGTGCATGTTTAAGACGGCGCCACTCAGGTCTGCGTCGAACATCGCATGATCGCGCTGCTCCGTAGTGTTCTTGTCAGCTTGTTTCTGCATCAGCTGCTTACCCGTGTACCGGCAAAGTTTTCGTTTTCTGCACCTTCGCGTTGCACGCGTTCCAGTTCTGCGTAATAGCCTTGTGCTTCGATCAGTTCCTCATGGCTGCCCACTTCACGGATGCCGCCGTCTTCCAGCACAATGATGCGATCCGCATGACGGGCGGTACTGACACGGTGGGATACCAGCAAGGTGGTCTGGGTGTGCCTCAATCGCTTCAGTTCGGACAATATGTGTTCTTCAGTCTCAGTATCCACTGCGGAAAAACAGTCGTCGAGAACGAGCACCGGGGCGTTGCGGATAAACCCCCGTGCCAGTGTCGCGCGCTGTTTCTGTCCCCCGGACAAGGTCACGCCGCGTTCGCCCACTAAAGTGTCGAGCCGATCCGGAAAGTCTTCGATGGTGGCTTTCAGATCAGCTGAGGTGGCAGCCTGCCAGATTTCTTCCAGCGCGCGATTCGGGTCGTCGTAGGTCAGATTGTCTTTCAATGGTTCAGCGAAGAGGAAAGGGTCCTGAGGGACCATGGCAATCTGCGAGCGCACCTGGGCTAAAGGATAATCGGCAACATCGTGACCATCTATGAGAATGGTGCCTGGGGCCGGATCGAGAATCCTGACGATTTGTTTGAGCAGGGTGGTCTTACCTGCGCCAACACGACCCATGATTGCAATCGTCTCACCTTTTTTGATGTGCAGATTGATATCTTTTAATGCCGGCTCACTGCTGCCTGGAAACGTAAAGCTCAAATGATTAAACCTGATGTCGCCGCTGATAACCGCGGGTGTATTACCGCTGGGCGCATTGGTGATCTCCGGTGCAAGGTCCATCACCTCAAACAAACGATCGCTGGCTACTGCCGCCCGTTGGAATAAGTTGACAATAAAACCGGCCACTCGAAAAGGTTGCACAACCATGGCAACCAGGCTGATGAACGCTACAAAATCGCCAACCAGCATTTTGCCTTCAAGCACCAGGTAACCGCCAAAACTCAAGATCGTCAGAGAGCAAACAGCCGCGAGGGTCGGCATCCACGCGGCCATGGCTGACGTGATCCGACCCTGTTCGTAAAAAGCTTCTGCGTAGTTCTGGTTCGTCTGCGCAAATCGTTTTATTTCGTTTTCTTCCTGCACCATGGCTTGAATAGTGCGAATGCCGCTCAGGTTCTCCTGAACGTGAGTGCCCAGATCAGAAAGGCGTTCCTGGACCTGTTGCGAGGCAATACCCATCTGCATGGAAGATCTCTGTGCGTACCAGAACACGATGGGCATCGGTGGCAGCAGCAGCAGCGTCAGCATGGGAGAGTAATAAAGCATGGCGCCATAGCCGAACAGGGTTGCGTACACAAGGATCACCACAAGGATGGTCCCCATGGCAATCAGGCGGTAGACGAGAGAAATATCAGCAACCGCACGTGTCATCATGTCGCCAATACTGTGGGCAGCATAAAATTTGGCACCCTGATCCTGCAGCGAACTGTACAGCTGTTGGCGCAGATCAAACGCAACGTTCAAGCCAACTTTGCGAACTGCATAACGAGCGTAGGTCACGACGATATAGCGTGCAACAACGGCGCCGAAGATGCCCAGTACAGGCATCAGTACATCGTAGTTTTCTTCCGTGATGCGGTTGATGGCAATCGCGGTCAAAACAATAACGGCGGTTTCAAAGAAACGCGCGACGCCAAACGCAACGATACCGGCGAACCAGCCGAAGCGATAAGGTTTGATGAAGACGCGCAATCGCCAGAGGGATGCAAACATAAATAAGTTGCTTCAGAAGCCTGCGTTATTGGGTACACGCGGAAACGGAATGGCATCGCGGATGTTTTCCATACCTGTGAGGTACAACACCAGACGCTCGAAACCTAACCCAAACCCTGCGTGAGGCACCGTGCCGTAGCGTCTCAGGTCGCGGTACCACCACAGTTCCTGCTTAAGTTTGTCGTCATCCATGCGGCTGTCGAGTACATCAAGACGTTCCTCGCGTTGGCTGCCACCGATAATTTCACCGACACCGGGCACCAGCACGTCCATGGCGGCTACAGTTTTTTCATCGTCATTCACACGCATGTAAAACGCTTTGATTTCCTTGGGATAGTCGGTCACAACAACCGGACCGCCAATGACCGTTTCGGTAATGAACCGTTCGTGTTCCGACTGCAGATCAAGGCCCCATTGCACCGGATACTCAAATTTCTGCTTGCTGTCCTGCAGCAGTTTGATCGCATCTGTGTAGGTCATGATCTCAAATGGTTTATCCATCACATGCTGCAGGCGCTCGGTCAGACCCTGATCAATGTGTTGCGCGAAAAATGCCATATCATCCTGGCACCTCGTCGTAATCTGTTTGATCACCGCTTTCAGAAAGTGTTCCGCCAGCTGCGCATTGGCGGCCAGATCTGCAAACGCCACCTCCGGTTCTATCATCCAGAATTCCGCCAGGTGGCGGCTGGTATTGGAGTTCTCAGCACGAAAGGTTGGCCCGAAGGTGTAGACTTTAGACAGTGCGCAGGCATAGCTTTCTACGTTCAATTGGCCTGACACGGTGAGAAACGCTTCGGTACCAAAAAAGTCTTCGCTATAACCGCCTTTGGGTAGATTCATCTGATCCAGGGTCGAGACGCGGAACAGTTCACCGGCACCTTCACAATCACTGGCGGTAATGATGGGGGTGTTGACCCAGAAAAAGCCCTGTTGGTCAAAGTAGCTGTGCACCGCCTGAGCGATGGCGTGCCGTACACGAGCCATGGCGCCGAATGTATTGGTGCGAGGTCGCAGATGTGCAACCCCACGCAAAAATTCGAAGCTATGACGTTTTTTGCTGATCGGGTAGGTTTCCGGGTCGTCGATCCAGCCGACAACTTCAACTTCGCTGGCCTGGATTTCACGATCCTGGCCTTTGCCCTGGGACTCAACCAGTTCGCCGCGGACAATGACTGAACAGCCTGTCACCAGTTCGGCGATCTCGTCTTCGTAATTAGGCAGTGCGCCATCCGCAACAGCCTGTATCGAATCGAAACAGGAGCCATCGTGCAGATGGATGAAAGAAAAGCCGCCTTTGGAGGTGCGACGTGATCGCACCCATCCGCGAATCTCGACGAGGCTGCCGAGGGCGATGGTGTGATCCAGGAGTTGGGCGATGGCGGTCTGATTTACTTCGGTCATACTCAGGTGATAGATGGATGAGGTAGCCGCCTATGATAATTCAAAGCGGCCACAGATGCGCCGGTTGAAATAGCTGGTGAGGTATCCGATTGAACCCGGAGGCGGTACACGAGGTCCAAACTTCCGAACTTTGGCGATAAACAGTTTTATCAGAACATGAATGGGGCATAGTCATGCGAACGGGTTTCCTTCTGGCCGGGGTCGGTGTGGCGCTGATCATTATTCTGGGTATCCAGTTCTGGCCGCGCAGTGACGAGGTGGCTGAAGATCAAGTGATGCCACAGGATGAAATGTCGACGCCAGCTGAAAACCGGCCGGTTCAGAATATGGCAAACCAGGCGCCGGTGGTTGAAAGCGTTGATGCCAGATCCGCAGATGCGCTTCCAGAGCCGATTCTCCCATTGTTGTCACAAAGTGATGCCTGGGTACGTGAATCCCTGGGGGAATGGTCACTTCCCGCAGAATGGTTGGCGCGAGATGAGCTGATTGCGCGTCTGTCCGTGGTGCTGCAAAACGCTGCCCAGGGGCAGCTGCCCCGTCGCCAGCTGAGTTTTATGGCGCCCAGCGA
>CBDUMB010000221.1:0-5942 GCA_965368205.1 uncultured Pseudomonadaceae bacterium
CTTTGTAGTTCGGCTGTAGATCCATGTGGCCGTTATCAGTGGGTCCTGGAATGCTGAGTTTACGGTGGTTCAGTCGCAGCCTATGTGACGCAGTTGGCGTTTTCTCTGTTGGCTGTCAGGCCTGCTGAGTAAAAGTGTCAATTTTGTGGCGCGTGGGGGGGGGGGCTATGCTCGCTGCGGCAAACAACGTTCGAGAAACAGCCTCAGCACTGCCTGTGCTTGCATTTATACTATGCAACACATAGTATGTGTTGCATAGAGTGTGACAGACAGTGTTTGAGCATGACTGACGAATCAGAAATTGGCGAAAAACTCCGCTCAGAAATTCGGCGCGGTGCACTGGTGCTTGCGGTTCTGGCGCAGCTGCGCAAAGAACACTATGGCTACTCGTTACGTAAAAGCCTGGCCGCGAAAGGGCTTCAAGTCGAAGAAGGCACGCTCTATCCACTGATACGGCGTCTTGAAAAGCAGGGTTTGCTGGTCAGTGAATGGCGCGAAGAAGACAAGCGCCGCAAGCGCTTCTACACGCTGTCTGATATGGGCCGGCAGGTCTATCTGGGCCTTTACGAAGATTGGCGCGAGCTGGATGAGAGCATCCAGCAACTGATATAGCTTTTAAGAGGACAACATCATGCAACTGGTAGAAAGTTATTTATACGAAGTAGGGCGTTTCTTACCCAAGGAAGAACGAGATGAACTCCTTGCCGATCTTCGTGACGACATTTTAGGGGAAATTGAGGGTGCCGCTGAAGCCGCAGGTCGAGCACCGGAAGTTGCTGACGAGCAGGAAGTCATTGCTCGGTTTGGCCACCCTTTGAAAGCGGCTGGCCGTTATCAGAAACCTCGCGCGCTCATTGGCACGGATCTCTATCCGGCGTTTATACATACTTTGAAAGTCGTCTCCAGTGTCGCGGTGTTTGGGCTGTATCTGGTTTGGCTGATCGGCGGTGAGGCGGCAGATTGGCGGTTGGGTCCTTTTGCGCTGCTGGGTATGGTCATCGAGGTGTTGCTCTGGGTTTTTGCAAGTGTGGTGCTGGTATTTGTCGCCATCGAATACTCGGGAGAGCGGCTGCGGTGGTATGAAAACTGGCAGCCCAGCGCGTTGAGTTCAACAAGCCTGGGTGTGATTAATCGTCAGGACGTGATCACCAACCTGATTTCAGAAGGCTTTTTTCTCCTTTGGTGGAACAATGTGGTGGTGCTGGTTGGGTTTTTTCCTGAAGGGGCTGCTGAACAGGTGATTGCTTTGTCACCCATCTGGGCTACTTTCTTCTGGCCTCTCAACATCATCTTTGGCGTGCTGTTTGTGCTGCATTTCTATGTGTTGGTGCGCGGTATCTGGCAGCGTTATGTCCTGCTGGCTGAAGTGGTTGGTAATACTGCCTTGCTGGCCATCGTGGCTGTCCTGTTGAGTAGTGGGGATCTGGTCCTGCTCAATGACCAGTTTCCAAATGGCTTTGCGTCCAATGCGCAGCTGGTGGTGAAAGTAGCGTTGTTGGTTGTGTGCGCTGCCATACTCTGGGATCTCTGGCTTGCGTTTAAGGCATTTCGCGGGGCCGCTGCCAGACTGCGAGCGCGAATCTAGCCAGGCGCCCTGGTTCTCCGCAGGTGGATCATCGTTATACAATGGCGGTCCATGTTTTCTCTTTTGGATAATTGAATGGCTGATATTGTCAGTGCGGAGCTGAAAGATCCGCGTATCAGAACAGAATTTGTAGATGCCAATGGACTGCGCTTCGAAGTCGACAAATGTGGTAGTGGCGACAAGCTGGCGTTGTGTCTGCACGGCTTCCCGGAACACAGTTTCAGCTGGCGTTATCAGCTGCCGATGCTGGCAGATCTGGGCTATCAGGCCTGGGCGCCAAACCTGCGCGGATATGGGAACAGCAGTCGTCCGGAAGGCGTGGCGGCCTATGCCATTGAATATCTGATGGAAGATGTTGCCCAGTTGATTGATGCCAGTGGCTGCAGCGAGGTCACGTTGCTGGCCCACGATTGGGGTGCGGTCATCGCATGGTATTTTGCGATGCGGAAAATCCGGCCGCTGAAGAATCTGATCATCTGTAATGTGCCTCACCCCCAGGGTATGTCAAACGATATGGGCTGGGCCCAGCTGAAGAAATCCTGGTACGTGTTTTTCTTTCAGGTGCCTGGGTTGCCGGAAAAACTTTTTTCTCGAGGTGATGGCAAAGGCATTGGTGATGTCATGCGTAATTCAGCGGTAGATAAGAGTCGCTTTCCGGACGAGGTGGGTGAGGTTTACAGACGCAACGCCATGCAGCCTGGGGCTATGCAGGCCATGGTTAACTATTACCGCGCGCTGGTACGCGGTGGTGGTGCCAAACGGCAGAAAGACCTGGGGTTTCCAGTCATCGACACCCCAACCCTGATGATCTGGGGTGAAGACGATGTCGCGTTGACCAAAGAAACCACCTACGGCACCGAAGACTATGTGACCGATCTGACTATCCGCTATCTGCCGCGGGTGTCCCACTGGGTGCAGCAGGAGCAGCCCGAGGTGGTGAATGCCATGATCAAAGCGTTCCTGGGCGGGGAACCTGTGCCTGAGCTGCGCTGGGAGGCTAAGCTCGAAAGCCCGTGAAAAAAACCTTAGCCGTCTGCCATGACGGCAAGGTTTGGGCCACGTCGCAGGTGATGTCCGCCATCAACGGGCAGCACTACGCCGGTAATCCAGGATGCTTCCGGTCCGCATAGAAAGCGTACCGCCTGACCGATGTCCTCTGCTTTGCCGGTGCGCGCGATAGGCATACAGCTCAGATAGTCGTCACGCATGGCGGAATGTTCATGCAGCCCCTGGGACAGGTCGGTTTCCACCAGGCCTGGACCTACGCTGTTGACGCGGATATTGACAGCTCCGAGCTCGTCTGCGGTGTTTTTCACCAACATATCCACCGCCGCTTTGCTGACGCAGTAGGCGGTCATCATCTGGTGGGTCCTGGCTCCGGCGATCGATGAAATCGCACACATCGCCCCCCCACCATTGGCGGCCAGCGCTGCGCCGGCATGTTTGAAGGTGTAAAAGGTGCCATTCAGGTTGGTGTCCAGAACCCGCTGCCATTCGCTGCTCTCGGTTGCCAGGAATGGACCCGCAGACCCCGTTCCGGCATTGGCAATTGCGATGCTTAAAGGCATTTTTTCGTTTGCCTGCTGTACAGCCGCGGCGATGGCTTGCTCGTCTCCGATATCAGCAACAAGGTAATCGACGTTTGTTTTCAGCGTTGCTGCCGCGGCGCTGAGCTTTTCCTGGGTGCGCCCGACAATCGTGACGTGTGCGCCATCAGCGTGCAGTGCCGCCGCGCAGGCTAAACCGATACCGCTGCCACCGCCGGTGATAAATGCATGTTGACCTGTTAATGCTGCCATGTGCGTTGTTCCTTCTGGTTTTTTCTATTCAGTGCTGGTTGGAGATAGGCTGACATCAACATTGTAGCGGCAGGCCCGCAGGATGCGGACAAAAGTATGCATTGACGGTACTTTTCTGTTGGTTTCATAGGCATTCAAGGTCGCATGCGACGTGCCTGCAAGGCGCGCAACCTCGCGTAACCCCAGACCTGCCGCCAGCCTGGCTCGACGCATGCCGCCACCAAGGTCGGCGGTCGGGTCAATCTGCATCAGGCGCTCTTGTATAGACACCGGTAAACCAATCGATCCAGCCCGCATTCTCCGGGTTGAACTGTTTCAGCTCCTGCAGAACTGAGCCGTCCGCTTGAGGTGTCCAGGTGCCTTTAAAAGGCGCCTGTAAACCATTTTCCTGATAGATAATCTGTCCTTCCAGGTGCATTGCACCACTGCTGGTTAGACCGCCGGAGTAATCGATGATGGCCCCGTCGCTGACCCAGAGTTGATACCATTTCATCGTTTTCGGGTTGTAGTAGTTGTAACTCTGTCCGGTGCCACCCTGGCGACCCTGCCATTGTTCAACAATGAGACAGCCCTGCTCCTGAGCGGTAATCAGATTAGTACCTTGAAAATCCCCACTCTTAGAATGGACGAGCCACTTGCCGAGTAAAAAGTCGAAAGCGCGATAGGCTTCGTCGGTGCAGTTTGTTGCTGCCGATGCAGGCATCAGGACAAACGGCATGACAAGCCAGGTTAGAATTAGTAACGATCTGGACATAAAGCTGCCTCGGTAAGTGTGCTGAGTGATTTATACTGCTTCGCTGATAACATTGCACTATCAGCGTTCTGCTGCAGGCATTTAAAAACGAGGAGTGGCTCTTGCGGACATTGGTCTGGTTTAAAAACGATTTGCGGGTCAGCGACCATCCGGCCTTAGCCGCGGCGCGAGATCATGGGCAGGTAATCGCCTGCTACTGCATGTCTGCAGCGCAGTGGCGTTCACACGATATGGGTGACTGGCGGTTGGCTTTTCAGCTCAGAACCCTTGAGGCCCTGCAAGCTCAACTGCAGCGCCTGAATATTGAGCTGTTCATCGTTGATGCACCTGAGTTTTCTGATGTACCGGGCGCGCTGACTGACTTATGTAAACGTTTGCAGGTCGATGCACTCGAAACAATTGATGAATATCCGCTCAATGAACGCCGTAGAGATAACGCCGTAGAGCAGGCGCTGCTTGAGATAGGTGTGCAGGTCAACCGTCATGTAGCGGATGTCCTCGTTGAACCCGGTGTTCTGAAAACAGGTAGCGGTGGTCCGTATACGGTTTTCACGCCTTTTTACAAAAAATGGAGAGAGCGTGCCGAAAACGCGGCTAATCAGACGTATGCTGTTCCTCAGCCACAAGCGCGTTTTGAGTTGCCCGTGGTTGAGCAGGAAAATCAGGTGCCTGTAGAGGTAGACGGGGTAGATCGTTCGCTTGGCGAATCGTTATGGCCCGCAGGGGAAGATGTTGCACAACAGCTGTTGGACACCTTCATCACAACCCGTGCAGAGCGCTATCCTGACGATCGTGATGTGCCGAGCCTGGCAGGCACCAGCGGGCTGTCCGCGCACCTTGCTGTTGGGTCAATATCTGCGCGGCAGTGTGTGTCTGCAGCGATGCGCGCATCACTGCATCTCACCCAGGCAGCAGACGGTTTGCAGAAGTGGGTGAGTGAGATTGCCTGGCGGGATTTCTATCGCCATATCGTGGCCCAGTTTGATCACGTCAACAAAGGCGCGGCGTTCCGCAGAGAGAAAGACCATCTGCCGTGGCGCCATGCCCCGGATGAATTGCAGGCCTGGCAGGAAGGGGTTACCGGTTATCCATTGGTGGACGCGGCGATGCGACAGCTCAATGAAACCGGGTGGATGCACAATCGTTTGCGGATGATCGCCGCGATGTTTCTCACCAAGCATCTGCTGATTGACTGGCGGGCAGGTGAAAGATATTTCATGCACAAACTGGTGGACGGAGACTTTGCTTCGAACAATGGTGGCTGGCAATGGAGCGCTTCTACCGGCACGGATGCGGCACCCTATTTCCGTATCTTCAACCCTACCTCCCAGGGTACAAAATTTGATCGAGGCGGCGCGTTCACCACGCAATTC
Organism: uncultured Pseudomonadaceae bacterium; assembly: GCA_965368205.1. Taxonomy (GTDB): domain Bacteria; phylum Pseudomonadota; class Gammaproteobacteria; order Pseudomonadales; family Azotimanducaceae; genus UBA4421. The sequence goes on from CBDUMB010000221.1 coordinate 5,512, forward strand.
GTGCCGGAGCTGTCCGGCCTGGATGCAAAATACATTTTTGAGCCACACAAAGCCGGTGTTACTTTTTATCCTGCGCCGATAGTGGATCACAAGTTTGCGCGGGAGCGTGCGTTAGCTTTTTTTAAGGCAAACCTGTAGCGTTCAGGAGAAATCGAGGGGGATTTAGTATGTTGACCAAAGGGGATGATTTTCCCATTCATCAGACGCCGGAGCCGATTGCGTATACCGGTGCTGCGCGTAATTTTTATGACCGTTATTTCTTTAACGGTTACCACTTACATGAAGATATATTTTTCGCAGCTGCGCTTGGTGTTTATCCGTACGTTAACGTGATGGATGCCGCGTTCAGCTTAATCATTGATGGTGTTCAGCATAACCTGATTGCGTCACGGGTTCTTAATATGGAACGTATGGACACTAAGGTCGGACCC
>CBDUMB010000222.1:0-5927 GCA_965368205.1 uncultured Pseudomonadaceae bacterium
GGGTCTTTCGGCACGATGTCGATCAGCTTTTCGTCGGTGCGCTCGGGGTCATCATCACATTCGGTGAGCGGGGGTAATTCATCAACGCTGGAGGGTAAATACGACAGAAATCGTCTGGCCATGGCAAAGGCTTCTGCTTCGCTGGCGGCTTCATCATCAATCGCGCCATTACGCGTGTGAATTTTGTAAGAGCCCAGCTCTTCTTTGGTCACGTCACCGAGGCTGGCCCAGTCGACCAGCGCGGGTCCAGCGATCATCATCTGCGCGCTGTCGCGCACAATCACACTGTAGTGCGAGGTGGCCACGCGCGCTGCGCCAATGCCGGCCACGGAACCCAGGGCCAATGACACCGATGGCGCCACTCCTAACTGTGTGACAACCGTTTCCCAACCGCGCACCTCGGGGATGTAGGTACGGCCAGCCATCTCGATGGTCTTGACCGAACCGCCGCCACCCATGCCATCAACCAGGCGGATGTGGGGTAAACGCAGTTCTACTGCGAGGCCTTCAGCACGCAGTCTTTTCCCGGCAATGGAGGCATCTGCTGAGCCGCCGCGAACGGTGAAATCGTCGCCAGACAGAACCACCGGACGCCCGTCAATGTCTGCGGTGCCGAAAACAAAGTTCGAGGGTGTGAACTTCTTGAGTTCACCTTGTTCGTCATATTCGCCGACACCGGCAAGGGTGCCAATCTCATGAAAAGATTCTGCGTCGCTGATGACGTCGATACGTTCGCGGATAGTCAGCTTGTTGAATTCGTGCTGGCGGGCTACTTTTTCAGCGCCGCCCATTTCGAAAGCAAGCGCTTCACGCGCCCGCAATTCGCGAATTTCTTCTTCCCAGCTCATGCGGTGCGACTAGGCACGAGTGCCTTTGAAGGTCGCGTCACCGAAGGCGCCGAGTTTAACGTTGCCGTTGATTTCATCACCGCTGACAACGGCGCTGAATTCCAGGGTCATGGCCATAGGTGAGGTGATGGAGGCTTTCCAGCTGAGATTGTCGCCATCAATGGTGCCGTCTGTAATGTCCATTTCGCCCTGTGGTCCGGCCAGCTTGCCGGTCAGATTGCCACCCTCGCTGGTCAGATGCAGGGTGCCATTCTGGGCGCCCATGGGGGTGTTCATAGTGGTATTCCAGGTGCCGTCTGCGCTCATTATCTCTTCTCCCAGGGGTTGTTTTGTAGAGTGCGCAGTATGGCATAGGCAGCGGTGTGAGCAACTCGAGAAATTGCGGTACAGTGCGCAGCCATAAGCCATGTTACGTTCAGCAGAATTTATGTCGATTGGTGTTTTAAACGAAGGGCCTTTGCATGCCGCTCTGAAAGCAGCCTATTCCGCTAATGGTGGTGAGGAAGAGGTGTCCGTGCAGAGCTTTGTTGCGGACGCCGTGCGTAACGGCATCATGTATGAAATTCAAACAGGTAGTTTCAGCGGCTTGGGTCGAAAGATGCGTGCGCTGGCCGATGTGGGTCCGGTGGTATTGGTGCACCCGATTGCGCGTACCACAACCATCGTTAAACAGCCCGAAGACGGGAGCGCAAAGCCGGCCAGTCGTAAGTCGCCGAAACGCGGCGCGCTGATACACATAGTCAATGAACTCGTTTATCTGCCGCAGATGCTCAATCACCCTAACTTTTCTGTCGAGGCGGTATTAACTGAAGTGCGAGAGATAAGGGTGTTTGATTCGAAGAAAAATCGCCGCCGCGGCGGCTGGCGGGTCAAAGAAAAGCACCTGCTCGACATTGTTGAAGGGGTCCGCCTGCAGGATATGGCAGATTTGTTTAATTTTCTGCAGATGGAGTTGCCTTCGCCATTTGATACCCGGGATCTTGCGACGGCCTTAGATGAGCCGTTAGATATAGCGCAGAAAATGGCTTATTGCCTGCGCCATGCCGGGGTGACAGAAATTGTCGGCAAAAAAGGCAATGCGCTGTTGTATGAACATAGCGCAGCTGGCTGATGAACCCCTGTTTACAGATTGTTGCCTGTTAAAGATTTTTTTCGATCGAAAACTGCAGTTCAACCGCACTTTGATCTGCGCTCAAGCGGACTGGGCGCTCTGGAAAAGATCCGGCTTTAAGCTCAGCCATATCGATGTAGCTGGTGCGTATGTTGAGCGTCCAGTTGCGACCGAACTCGCGGGTCACGCCAGCAAAGACGTTATAACTGAATCCGCCGTTGCGACGTTGGTCTTTGAATACCTGTTCACCGCTTACGCCAGGTACTTCCCGTTCTATGTATTCGGAATCCATTCGATGATGAACGTAACCCATGCCAGCCCCGAGTTCCCAGGACCAGTGCTGGGTAATGGGCCCGCGCCGCGCCGCGTTGATTAATAAAGTATGTGTTTCCACATTGGTGAATACATTGGTAATGGTCTGAATGGCTGGGGTTGCTGCTACCACGTCCCAATCTGTGCGATAGCGGTAGATGTATTGGGTGGCCAGTTGCCAGTGGCCGAAGTGGCGTCCGACGGAAAAACCAAAACCGGCGGTGTAGTCGTCGACCTCGGTGTCTTCGATCTGCCCGTCTCGTTCGCCGCCGATAACAACACCGGTGCCTATGTTGGCAGAGATGTTTTTGATGGTGACATCAGCAATGGAGCCGGTGACGCCGACAAACCATTGTCCTGTGCTCGAGTCATCAGGCTCACCTGAGGCTGTGGCGGCAAACAAGGTGGTGGTCAGACTGCAGCAAAGCAGGATGCGTTTTATGGTCATTATTTTCTCCGATATCCGGCAATTCAGGCTGCTGTCGCAAAACACGGTTACGCTGCCGGGGCGCAGGCTAACGCTTAGGCATGTGCCATGACAAGTCGCAGTGGCTGGGGTATAACGGGCGCCTTTGTCACACCAATCTATATCTTTGAGTAATCAGCCCCGCACCTTTGCCGAAAATTCCAGCGACCTGGTGTCGGTGTGTGTTGTGTTACCTACATATAACGAAGCTGAAAACATACGCGCGATGCTAGTGGCTTTGTTAGCGCAATTTGACAGCCACAACAGCTGCGTTTTCTCCGTGCTGGTCGTGGATGACAATTCCCCTGACGGCACAGCTGCACAGGTGCTGGACATAGCCGCACAAGACGACAGGGTGCGGTTGTTATCCGGGCGCAAACGCGGCCTGGGTTCAGCGTATACGCGTGGCTTCCTGCATGTATTGAATGGCATGGAAGTGGATGTTGTGGTGCAGATGGATGCCGATTTTTCCCATGCGCCCGAAGACGTGGCTCGGCTTGTAGCGATGCTGCCTGAACACGATGTTGTGATTGGCTCGCGTTACACCAGCGGCGGTGAGGTTGATGAAAGCTGGGGTTTGAAGCGACGCCTGCTGTCGCGCTTTGGCAATCTTTTTGCCCGCTATGTTGCCGGCATTTATCGTGTTGCCGACTGTACTGCCGGATTCAAAGCGATACGTGTCAGTGCTTTGCGGCAGGCGCTGCCGCTGCGGCTGCCACCGTCAGGCTATGTTTTTCAGGTAGCGCTGTTACACGCTCTGATGATTAGCGGCGCGCGGATTACTGAGGTACCCATTCGTTTCAGCGACCGCACACGCGGTGCAACCAAGCTGGGGCGCAGCGATATCGTGGAGTTTTTTCTGCATGTCTGGTGGCTGCGGCTTCTGTCGCGCAAGACCTTTGTAAAATTTGCACTGACGGGCCTGAGTGGTGTGGTGATTAACCTGGGTTGTTTTCAACTGCTGTTGTCGTCGGGTTTGAACGTCTATCTGAGCTCCGTACTTGCCATTGAGACGTCTATCGTGTGGAACTTCTTTCTGAACAACTACTGGACGTTCCGCGACCGTCAGATCACCACGCGCAAGCGGGTTCGCGGATTGAAGTTCAACCTGGTTTCGCTGCTCACACTGGGTGTAAGTTTCGCTGCTTTTGTTGTGATGCGCATGATCTGGCCGTCACAGCCAGAGCTGCTTGCCCAGGCTGTGAGCATCATCCCGGGCGTCATAGCCAACTATTTTGCCAATAGCTATTGGACCTTCAAGCCGGATAGGGTCTAATTCCGTCCCTTTCGAAACTACAAAAGTCTTATGACAGCAAATGTAGAGATCAGCGGTCCTTCCTGGGACCTGGCGTCGGAGTATAAAAATCTCGAAGATCCGCAGCTGCAGGCAGATCTTGATGCCGTGGAGACGATTTTTGCAGGCGTCGATGCGCTCAATGGAGCCCTGTCTGGCCCCGATGCTGTCAGCGCAGCACAGAACATCGCGATTCACGCCGAGCGCGCGGGTAATCTGCTTGGCAATGTGTATACCTATGCCGATTGCCTGCTGTCTGTAGACAGTCAGGATGAAGGTGCGCTTAAGCTCAATGGATCTCTGCAGAGTTATAACAAGCGTTTCGGTGATTGTTTTGAACCGCTGGCACAGTTTGTGGACAGCGCCAGCGAAGCGGAGATAGAGCAGTATCTTGACCACCCTGAAGTGCAAGCCCTGGCATTTCAGGTTCACCATGGTCGTAAACGGAAACATGAAAACCTGTCGCTGGCGGAAGAAAGCCTGGTCAATGGGCTGTCGCAGGATGGCATACATGCCTGGGGACAGCTGTATAACCAGTTGTCCAGTAGTTTGAGCTGTCACGTCATGGTCGGCAATGAAGAACAGACCATGGGCGTAGCAAAAGCCAACAAGCTGCTCATGGATGCATCGGAACCCCAGCGCGAAGCAGCCTGGCGTGGCTTGAGTGATGCCTGGCAGTCCCAGGAACAAAGTTGCGCTGCCGCCTTGAATTCAATTGCCGGGTGGCGTCTGGAAATGTGTAAACAACGCAGCCGCGAGCGGCCAGTACATTTTCTTGATGCGCCGACCCATGCCAGCCGGCTTACCAGGAAAACCTTAGACACATTGTTGGCGGTCAGCGAAAAAAACAAAACAGAGTCGCAGCGCGCGACTGCATTAATGGCGCGCGCCTATGGCAAAGACAAATTTTCACCCTGGGATGTGGTCGCGCCCGCGCCGGTGCTGGATACAAGTTCGAATGCGCCGCTGGCCTTCGACGAGGCGATTGACATCATCGCCAACGCCTACGGCGAAGTGGACGGTCAGATGGCGGATTTTGTGCGCATGATGGTGAGCAACAACTGGATTGAAGGCTCTGTAGGTCCGCGAAAGCGGCCGGGTGCTTACGCGACTACGTTTTCCAAGTCTCGAGAGCAACGGGTGTACTCGACTTACACCGGCGGACAGATGGATGTGATAATTCTGGCGCATGAGTTAGGGCACGCGTTCCATTCTTATGTTATGCGCGACCTGCCTGACAGTCAGCGCAGCTATGGTATGTCGCTGGCGGAGACGGCCAGTACATTTGGTGAGGCGTTGGTGCGGGATGCATTGCTTGCGCGTTCGTCGTCACCACAGGAAAAGCTCAACATCATCTGGGAAGAGTTGCGCTCGCACACGGGCTTTATGCTGAATATTCCAACCCGCTTCGAGTTTGAGCAGCGTTTGTACGAAGCCAGGCGGGAGCGGCCGCAGCAACCCGAGGAGCTGAAAGCTTTGATGCGTGAGGCATGGCAGAACTGGTATGGCGATTGTTTGTCTGAGCCGGACGAAATGTTCTGGGCGAGCAAGCTGCATTTTTATATTTCCGGCCTGAGTTTTTATAATTTCCCTTATCTTTTCGGGTACCTGTTCAGCTCGGGTGTTTACACGCGCCGACGTACGTCTGGCCCAGGTTTCTTCGATCGGTATGTTGCGCTGCTGTGTGATACCGGCCGTATGACAGCGGAAGATCTTGCCCGTCAACATCTGGATGCTGATCTTGAACAGCCTGAATTCTGGCAGGACACTGTCGACAGCCTGACGCCTCGGATAGATACATTTGAGGCCTTGCTTGATGAATTAGGAGTACAGGCCAATTAAATCTGTAATGCAATGCCAGTGTCTTTTGCTGGTTTTATTCGTGGGGCTGCTGGC